>JBBFMG010000129.1:0-6923 GCA_037478575.1 Burkholderiales bacterium
GATCTGCTGCCGGCCCTGGCGCTGGGCGCCGAACGGCCCGATCCCGCCATCATGAAACGGCCGCCCCGCCCGCGCCGCGCACGCCTGCTCGATGCCCCGCTCCTGGCCCGCGCCTATCTCTGGCTGGGCATGATGGAAGCGGCAGCGGCGCTGACGGCCTTCTTCCTGGTGCTCGGCGGAACCGGCTGGCAGCCGGGTCTGATGCCGGGCTTCGACGATCCGGGCTACCGTGCCGCCACCAGCGCCTGCCTCGCCGCCATCGTCGTGATGCAGGTGGCCAACGTCTTCCTCTGCCGCAGCCCCCACCGTTCCCTCCTGGAAACCGGCGTGGGCGGCAACCCCCTGCTCCCGGTCGCCCTGGCCGCGGAGCTCGCCCTGCTGCTCGCCATCGTGTACACGCCCCTGGGGCAGAAGGTCTTCGCCACGGCGCCGCTGCCCGCCTGGGTGTGGCTTGCGCTGGTGCCCATGGCGCTTTTCATGGTGCTGGCCGAGGAAGCGCGCAAGGCCTGGCGACGGCACCAGAACCGATGATTCCCAAGGACGGGCGGCGCGGATAAACTTGCGCGCTTGACATCGCCCTCCTCCGGGGGGCCGTCACGGGAGGTGCCATGAAAGCCATTCTGATGACTGCCGCGGGTGGGCCCGAGGTGCTCGCGCCTGCCGAGCTGCCGATGCCGGAACTGCCGGGCCCCGATTACGTGCGGGTGAAGCTGCATGCCGCGGGGGTGAATCCGGTGGACACCAAGCTGCGCAAGACGGCTGCCTATTACCCCGACCGCCTGCCCTGCGTGCTGGGTTGCGATGGCGCCGGCGTGGTGGAAAGCGTGGGTGCCAATGTGCACCGTTTCACCCCGGGCGACGAGGTCTATTTCTTCAACGGCGGCCTCGGCGCCGATCAGGGCAATTACGCCGAATACACCGTGGTGCACCAGGACTACGTGGCCTTCAAGCCCCGTCACGTCACCATGGAAGAGGCGGCGGCCCTGCCCCTGGTGCTGATCACGGCCTGGGAATCGCTGGTGGACCGGACCTGCCTGGCGGAAGGCCAGACCGTGCTCATTCACGCGGGTGCCGGCGGCGTGGGCCACATTGCCATCCAGCTTGCGAAGCAAATCGGCGCCACCGTCATCACCACCGTGGGCACCCCGGAAAAGGCGGCGTGGGTGACCCATCTGGGGGCGGAGCGGGTGGTGGCCTACCGCGACGCGGATTTTGTCCAGGCGGTGCTGGACTGGACCCATGGCCGGGGCGTGGACGTGGTGCTGGACACGGTGGGCGGCGAGACCCTGTGCCGTTCCTTCGCCTGCACCCGGGTCTATGGCCGGGTGGTCACCCTGTTGCAGATGGACTGCGCCGCGGAGGCCATCAGGCTCGCGCGGCTGCGCAACCTCGCCCTGGTGCAGGAACTCATGCTTACGCCTTCCCTGCTCAACCTCCACGACCAGCGCGTCCACCAACGGCGTATCCTGGAGGAGGGTGCCCGCCTGGTGGAAGCCGACAGGCTGAAGGTGAAGGTGTCCCAGGTGCTGCCCCTGGAGGAGGCCGCACGTGCCCACCGCATGATCGAGGAAGGCCACACCACCGGCAAGATCGTGCTGCGGATCGCCTGAGCATGGGCCGCGCACTGCTCGCGGCACTGGGCTTCGTGCTGGCCTGTGCCGCCCACGCCGACACCTTCGTGCGCGAGGACATCATCACCGAACCCACGCCGGCCGCCTACTCGCTCTGTTACGACCACGGCTGCGCCAGTCTCGCCACCCTCTCCCTCACGCCGCAGCAATGGGCCTCGGTGCGCCGGCTGTTCCGCGGCCCCGTGCCCGATCCCGCCATGGAACGCGCCCGGATCGCGCAGGCGATCGCCCGCCTGGAGAGCCTGAGCGGACGCATGACCGGCACCCACCGCGACAGGGGTGGCGACCTCAAGGGACTGGGAGAGCCGGGCCAGATGGACTGCATCGACGAATCCATCAACACCACCACCTATCTGCGCATGTTGGAGAGCGCCCGGCTGCTGCGCTGGCACAGGGTGGAAGACCGGGCCACCCGGGGCTGGTTCATCCGCGGCTGGCCCCATACCACGGCCGTGATCCGCGAGACGCGCAGCGGCGAACGGTATGCCGTCGATTCCTGGTTCGAGGACAACGGCAAGCCGCCCCACATCGTGCCCCTGCGCCAGTGGCAGGACGGCTGGGAGCCAGGCCCTTGAGCGCCCCGAAAGTTGCTGCAGCCGGCCGCGCGACGCTTGTGCCACGGCCCTTCAGAGCCGGTGCAGCATCTCCACGCCCCATGCCACGCCGAAGCCGGTGACCTCGCTGGCGACCGCACCGAGGCCGCCCTCGCAGTCGTCCGCCGACAGGTCCATGTGCAGCCAGGGCCGGTCCCCGGTGAAGCGCATCAGGAAGCGCGCCGCCAGGATGTGGTCGGCGTCGCCTTCCATGGTGCACTGCTTGATGTCGGCCACCTTGCTTTCCAGGGCCACCTCGTAATCGGCGTCGATGGGAAAGGCGCACACCCGTTCCCCGGTCGCCTGGCCGGCAGCGATGGCCGCATCCAGCAGCTGCGGGGAATTGGACAAAACGCCGCTGTAGCGATTCCCCAGGGCCACCTTCATGCTGCCCGTGAGGGTGGCGAAATCCAGCATCCAGTCCGGCTTCCGCCTGGCTGCCAGGGTCAGGGTGTCCGCCAGCACCATGCGTCCCTCGGCATCGGTGTGCACGACCTCGATGGTGGTGCCGTTCAGGGCCGTGACCACATCGTTCTGCTTGTAGGCGGCGGGACTGATGTGGTTTTGCGCGATGGCAAGCCACGCATCGATGCGCAGCGGCAGCCGCAGTTCCGTCGCCGCCTGCAGGATCCCCAGCACCACGGCGGAACCGTTCATGTCCTTGTGCATGCCGTGCATGTGACGCGCGGGCTTGAGGTTGTGCCCGCCGGTATCGAAACAGATGCCCTTGCCCACCAGGGCCACCGACCGCTTCCCGCCGCGGGGGGCATAGGTTAGATGCACCACGGCCGCATCCCGCTCCAGACTGCCCTGGGCCACGGCACAGAAGGCGCCCGCACCCATGCGCCGCAGGCGTTCGAAATCGAACTCCTCGATCTTCCAGGCGTGGCTGCGCGCCAGGGCGCGTATCCGCTTGCGATACAGCGCCGGCGTGAGCTCGTTGGGGGGCAGTTGGGTAAGCGAGCGGGTGAGCGCGCCGCCATGGGCCACGGCGCGCACCCGGGCCAGCGCCCCGCTGTCGCCCCCACCGTGGAGCACGACCGCCGCCACGCCTTTGGCTTTGTCCCGGCTCTTGTGACTGGGCAGCGCCACCCCGTTCACCAGTGCCACGTAGGCGGCCAATGGCGCTGCGTGGGCGCGCTGGGCTGCGCTGCCGTACAGCGCGAGCGTGACCGTATCCGGTTGTTCCGAGAGCAGCGGCGCCAGTCCCTTGCGCAGCAGGGTGTGCTGCTCGAACACCGGGCGTGAGTCATCCAGCATCACCCAGGACAGCAGCGCCCCCGTCCCGGTCTCGCAGGTCACCCCATCGCGGGTGAGATCCGCGAGCTTCCCCCGCCGGCGTGTCAGGCTGGCCTGCAGTGCCTGCGCAAAAGGAATGCGCGCGGCAAACGGATCCATGCCCGCGGGCAGGACCATCAGCACATGCCGCGCACGCTCGAGTGTCTTTTCAGTGGCAGGCGCGGCATGCGTGGCGAGACGGGGCAGCATGGAAACTCCTCGGAATCACGTGTAAATGCATGTAAAACCTAATGAATAACTTGACGCAGAGCGATGATTTGGCGATGATAGCAGACTTTGTTCGGGCCAAATCCGGGGCAAGAAAAGCGCCGTCGCACGACACGAAGGGTGCCCGAAACACGCTATAGCACGGCCCCGTCTCCCCTCTGTTTCCGCGTCCGCCGTGCCTGCGCGGCGGGATGCCCCCAGGAATCGGACTCAACTGTCAAGGAACCGCGTATGAAACTGGAAGACAAGAAACGCGTCCTGCGCGAAATGGTGCTGGCGCGCCGCTTCGAGGAGCGCTGCTACCAGGCCTACATGGAGCGCAAGATCGGCGGTTTTCTCCATCTCTATCCCGGTCAGGAGGCCTGCTGCATCGGCGTGATGGAGGCGGCACGGCCCGGCTATGACTATGTGATCACGGGCTACCGCGACCACATCCACGCCATCAAGTGCGGCGCCGATCCCAAGGAAGTGATGGCCGAGCTCTACGGCAAGGAAACCGGATCGAGCAAGGGCCGCGGCGGTTCCATGCACATCTTCGACGTCAAGCACCGCTTCATGGGCGGCTATGCGCTGGTGGGCGGACCCTTTCCCCTGGCCGCCGGGCTGGGCAAGGGCATCCAGATGAAGGGCGGCGACGAAATCGCCATCTGCTTCCTGGGCGATGCCGCCAACAACCAGGGCACCTTTCACGAGACCATGAACATGGCGGCCCTGTACAAGCTGCCGGTGCTGTTCGTGTGCGAAAACAACCACTACGGCATCGGCACCGCCATCGACCGTTCCACGGCCGTGGTGGACCAGTACAAGCGCGTGTGCGGCTACGGCATCGAATCCGCCCAGTGCGACGGCCAGGACGTGGAAGTCGTGTATGAACACGCCCGGCGCGCGGTGGATTACGTACGCTCGCGCAAGGGCCCTTACTTCCTGGAACTCATCACCTACCGCTACCGTGGCCACTCCATGTCCGACTCCCGCTCCTACCGCACCCGCGAGGAAGAGGAGATGTGGAAGAAACGCGATCCCATTTTCATCCTGCGCGACCGGCTGATCGAGGCGGGCGCCCTGACCATGGAGGAATTCCAGAAGCTGGAAAAGGAAATCGACGACTACATCGAGAACGAGGTGGTCCGGTTCGCCGAGGAATCCCCGGAGCCGGACGTGAAGGATCTGGAAAAATACGTGCTGGCGGACCGGGAGACACAACTGCCCTGGCTCACCGGCAAAGTCGCGTGAGGACGCAATCATGGCTGAGATGATGTATTGGGAGGCGATCCGCCGCGCCCACGACGAGGAAATGGCGCGCGATCCCATGGTGATCTGCCTGGGCGAGGACATCGGCGTGGCGGGGGGCACCTACAAGGCCACCAAGGGTCTCTACGAGAAATACGGTCCCCTGCGTGTGATCGACACGCCCATTTCGGAAAACGGTTTCACCGGCCTGGCCATCGGCGCGTCCTTCATCGGCGTGCGCCCCATCGTGGAGATCATGTCCGTGAATTTCGCCTGGCTCGCCATGGACCAGATCTTCAACACCGCTGCCAAGGTGCGCTACATGTCCGGCGGCCAGCTGGCCGCGCCCATCGTGATCCGCTCCCCCGGCGGCACCGCCCACCAGCTCGGCGCCCAGCACTCGGCGCGCATGGAAAAGGTGTTCATGGGGGTGGCGGGCATCCGCGTGGTGACGCCCTCCAACCCGCGCCAGGCCTATGGCCTGCTCAAGTCCGCGGTGCGCTGTGACGACCCCGTGTTCATCAACGAGCACGAGCTCATGTACAACATGAAGGGCGAGGTGCCGGACCACGAATACTTCCATCCCCTGGAGGGCTCGGAAATCGCCCGCAGCGGCACCGACGTCACCCTGTTCGGCTACAACATTTCCGTGCACTGGTGCCTCAAGGCCGCGGAGATCCTGGACAAGCAGTATGGCATCAGCGCCGAGGTGGTGGATCTCTATGCCCTCTCGCCCCTGGACCGGGAAGGCATTCGCCGCTCCGTGGCCAAGACCCACCGCGCGGTGATCGCCGAGGAAGATGAAGGGCCGGTGGGCGTGGGCGCCGAGATCATCGCCATCATCAACGAGGAATGCTTCTTCGATCTCGACGCTCCGCCGGTGCGCGTGCACTCCGCCAACGTGCCCCAGCCCTACAACCACAAGCTGGAACGGGCCGCGATTCCCGATCATGAAGACGTGGTGAACGCGGTGCTGAAGCTGTTCGGAAAAGCCTAATCAAACGCAGGGACGCAGGGGAAAACCGGATCTTCTCCGCCTGCCCGGCGTCCCTGCGCCGGAAACCAAGGATCGAGCATGTCCTCACATTTCGTCATCACCATGCCCCAGCTCTCGGACACCATGACCGAGGGCGTGGTGGTCACTTGGGAAAAGAAACCGGGTGACCGCGTGGAGCGCGGCGACATCGTGGCCACGGTGGAGACCGACAAGGCCATCATGGACGTGGAGGTGTTCAAGGCCGGCTATCTGGCCGGGCCCCTCGCCGAGGTGGGTTCCACCGTGCCGGTGGGTGGGGTGCTTGGCTACATCACGGACACGCCCGGGGATCTCGCCATCGGTGCCGACGAGGTGGTGACCGAGCAGGCGCCTTCGGAAATGATTCCCCACCATGCCGGAACCGCCATCGTCATGCCCCAGCTTTCCGACACCATGACCGAAGGCGTGGTGGTCACCTGGGAAAAGAACATCGGCGATCCGGTCAGGCGCGGCGACATCGTGGCCACGGTGGAGACCGACAAGGCCATCATGGACGTGGAAGTGTTCCAGGAAGGCTATCTGTCCGGTCCTCTCGCCGACGTGGGCAGCACGGTGGAAGTGGGTCATCCCATGGCCTTCATCGTCAGCGACCCGTCCAAGGTGGTGGACACGGCGGTCACCATCACCGCCGATCACAAGGTGAAGGACGTGCACCACAAGGCGCCCGTGCCGCCCAAGCCCGCCGCACCTTCAGCTGCGCCGAAACCCGTCGTCACCGCCACCCCCAGCGTGAGCGCCGAGGCCAAACCCGTGCCGCGCGTGCCGGGCCGCAAGGTGTCGCCCTATGCGCGCAAGGTGGCAGGCGCCCTGGGTGTGGACATCAGCACCCTCGCCGGCAGCGGGCCGGAAGGCGTGATCGTCGCCGCCGATGTGCAGCGCGCGCGCCCCAGCATGGCGGAAGTGGCGCACAGCCTGCCCCAGGTGGAC
>JBBFMG010000130.1:0-6912 GCA_037478575.1 Burkholderiales bacterium
ACGGAAGCCTCCAGCACCAGGTCGGTCACCGCCGTGGCGGAACACAGCAGCACCTCGCCCCGCTCCCGCGCACCGGGCGGCAGCTTGTACTCGGTCGGCCGCACCTGCCGCACTTCGCCCGACACCACCCGGGCGCGGCAGGTGCCGCACTGGCCGCTGGAACAGCCGTAGGCGAGGGGCACACCGGCACGCAGGGCCGCTTCCAGGATGGTGTCCCCCCCTTCCACGAAGAACTCTTCCCCGGTGGGCAGCACCCGGACCTGGGCGGCCATCACCCTGAGCAGGCTGTCCCGCAACAGCAGGCCCCAGGCACGGTCCTCCGTGGCCGGGGAGGCCAGCAGCTGATCGTGCAGCCACGCCTTGAGCCGGCGCGCCGTGCGGGCGGTGGCGTCGTCCTGTTGTGCCCACTCGTCGAGGAGCTGGTTCAGCCGTTCCAGCACGCCGGTGCTGTGGGCGAGCAGGGCCTTGGATTCCGCCAGTTCCTTCCCCATTTCGTGCACCCGTGCGGCCAGCACTTCGGCCGGGGGCAGGGTGCGTTCGGCGATGCGCCGTCCGAAGGCTTTTTCCTTGATGCCTTCCACGTGCTCCAGGACGGTGTTGTCTTCCAGCGCCGCGTCCGGAAACACGCGCTGGAGTTCTTCCAGGCTCACCTGGCCATCGAAGGATTGCAACTCCCCCGCCTGGATCTTCTGCTGCAGGGTGCCGCGCGAGGTGCCCACGAGGCGGGCGGCGCGGGCGAGGTTCAACAGTCTGGGCATGAGCGTACTTTGTGGATCGGTCCTGTTTTGAGCTTAGCGCAAACCGACCCGGTGGCATAAGCCCCTGTTTCTACACGGCGCCGCGCTTACGGCGGGCGCGCTTTTCACGTATCATGGACACCTTTTCCGGACGTTTCCAGCCATGGACTTCCCGCAGGTCTTCGGTGTCATCGTGATCGGTGGCGGCCATGCCGGCACCGAGGCGGCGCTCGCCTGCGCCCGCATGGGGGTGGATACGCTCCTGCTCACTCACAACATCGAGACCCTGGGACAGATGTCCTGCAACCCTTCCATCGGGGGCATTGGCAAGGGCCACCTGGTGAAGGAAGTGGACGCCCTGGGGGGCGCCATGGCGGCGGCCACCGACGAGGCCGGCATCCAGTTTCGCATCCTCAATTCCAGCAAGGGCCCGGCAGTGCGCGCCACCCGTGCCCAGGCGGACCGGGTGCTCTACAAGCAGGCCATCCGGCGCCGGCTGGAAAACCAGCCCCATCTGTGGATCTTCCAGCAGGCGGTGGACGATCTCATCCTGGAAGGCGACCACGTGGCAGGGGCGGTGACCCAGCTGGGCATCCGCTTCCGGGCGCGCGCCGTGGTGCTCACCGCCGGCACCTTCCTGGGCGGGCTGGTGCATGTGGGGCTTGCCAACTACCGCGCGGGGCGCGCGGGCGATCCGGCTTCCATCAGCCTCGCCGCGCGCCTGCGGGAACTGAAGCTGCCGGTGGGCCGCCTCAAGACCGGCACGCCGCCGCGCCTCGATGGCCGCACCATCGACTATTCCGTGATGACGGAACAGCCGGGGGACGACCCGGTGCCCGTGTTTTCCTTCCTGGGAGACGCAAGCCAGCATCCGCGCCAGGTCTCCTGCTGGATCACCCATACCAACCCCCGCACCCACGAGATCATCCGTGGCGGGCTGGACCGCTCGCCCATGTACACCGGCGTGATCGAAGGGGTGGGCCCGCGCTATTGCCCTTCCATCGAGGACAAGATCCACCGCTTTGCCGACCGGGACAGCCATCAGGTGTTCGTGGAGCCGGAGGGTCTCACCACCCACGAGATCTATCCCAACGGCATTTCCACCAGCCTGCCCTTCGATGTGCAGCTGGAACTGGTGCGTTCCATCCGCGGCTTTGAGCGCGCTCACATTACCCGCCCCGGCTATGCCATCGAATATGACTATTTCGATCCCCGGGCGCTGAAAAGCTCCCTGGAGACCAAGGCCATCCGCGGTCTGTTCTTCGCCGGCCAGATCAACGGCACGACTGGCTACGAGGAGGCCGCCGCCCAGGGCATCCTGGCCGGCATCAATGCCGGCCTGTACGTGCAGGAACGGGAAGCCTGGTGTCCAGGGCGCGGCGAGGCCTATATCGGTGTCATGGTGGACGACCTCATCACCCGCGGTGTGATGGAGCCCTATCGCATGTTCACCAGCCGTGCCGAATACCGGCTGTCCCTGCGCGAGGACAATGCCGATTTGCGCCTCACGGAAACTGGCCGCCGCCTGGGTGTGGTGGACGATGTGCGCTGGGAGCGCTTCAACCGCAAGCGCGATGCCATCGCCCGGGAGCAGGAGCGCCTGAAGGACACCTGGGTCAATCCCCGCATCGTGCCCGAGGCCGATGCGGTGCGGGTGCTGGGCCAGCCCCTGGAGCGGGAATACAGCCTGTTCGACCTGCTCCGTCGCCCCGGCGTGAGCTATGCCAGCCTGATGAGCCTGCCCGGTGCGCTGCCGGAAGGGACCGCTCCGGTGAGCGACGCCCAGGTCGTGGAACAGCTGGAGATCCAGGCCAAGTATCAGGGCTACATCGAGCGCCAGAAGGAGGAAGTGGAACGCCATCGCGCCTTCGAGCACCTGCGTCTGCCGCCGGATCTGGATTACCGTGAGGTGCGCGGCCTGTCCATCGAGGTGCAGCAGAAGCTCAACGCCCACAGGCCCGAGACCCTGGGCCAGGCGGCGCGCATCTCCGGCGTGACGCCGGCCGCCATTTCCCTCCTGCTTGTGCACCTGAAACGGCGGGAGAAGCAAAGCGCATGACCGTGGCCAGCCTGGCAGACACCCTGCACGCGGGCCTCGAGGAACTGGGCCTGGCACTCAGCCCCCAGCAGGAGGCGAGCCTGCTCGCCTACCTGGATCTGCTGGTGAAGTGGAACAAGGTCTACAATCTCACCGCCGTGCGCGAGCCGGAAGCCATGGTCACCCAGCACCTGCTGGACAGCCTGTCGGTGCTGCCCCATCTGGGTGAGCCGGCAACCCTGGTGGACGTGGGGGCCGGCGCGGGCCTGCCCGGCATTCCGCTGGCCATCGCCCGGCCCGGGATGCGGGTGCTGCTCGTGGACTCGAGCCACAAGAAAACCAGCTTCATGCAGCAGGTGTTGGTGGAGCTCGGGCTTGTCAACGCCTCGGTGCTGTGCGATCGCGTGGAGCATCTGCACCTGCCCGCGCCCGCGGACGCGGCGATTTCCCGGGCGTTTTCCGATCTGCGGGAATTCGTGCGCCTGGCCCGGCATCTGGTGGCGCCGGGCGGGCGGCTGCTGGCGATGAAGGGCCTCTATCCCCATGAGGAACTGGGCCAGCTGCCGGCGGATGTGACGCTGCGCGAGGTGATCCCGCTTCGGGTGCCGGGGCTGGCGGCGCAGCGGCATCTGGTGGTGATGGAGGTGGGCTGAAAATGGTCAGGATACTGGCGATTGCGAACCAGAAAGGTGGCGTGGGCAAGACCACCACCAGCGTCAATCTGGCCGCAGGGCTGGCCGCGGCCCGGCGGCGCGTGCTGCTGGTGGACCTGGACCCCCAGGGCAACGCCACCACCGGCAGCGGCATCGCCAAGAGCGGGCTTGAGCGCACGGTGTACCACGTGCTGCTGGAACAGCACACGGTGGCGGAAACCCGCCTCACTGCGCCCCAGGCCAAATACGATCTGCTGCCGGCCAACCGGGAGCTGGCCGGCGCCGAGGTGGAGCTGGTGGACGAGGAGCGGCGCGAGCGCCGGCTGCGCCAGGCACTGGAGGCCGTGGCCGGGGAGTACGACTACATCCTCATCGACTGTCCGCCGGCACTGAATCTGCTGACGCTCAACGGCCTGGTAGCGGCCCATTCGGTGATGATTCCCATGCAGTGCGAGTACTACGCGCTGGAGGGGCTGACCGATCTGGTCAACACCGTGAAGAAGGTGCGCGCCCATCTCAACCCGGAGTTGGAGATCGAGGGACTTTTGCGCACCATGTTCGACCCGCGCAACGCCCTGGCCCAGCAGGTCTCCCAACAGCTCACCCAGCATTTCGGCGACAAGGTCTATAGCACCATCATTCCCCGCAACGTGCGCCTGGCCGAGGCGCCCAGCTACGGGCTGCCCGTGTTCTATCACGACCGTTCCTCCAAGGGCGCTCTCGCCTATCTCGCGCTGGCCGGGGAATTCCTGCGCCGGCGCGAGGGCGTGGGGGTGACGCCGTGACACAGGAGCTTCCATGGCAAAGATGAAAGGTCTGGGCCGGGGGCTCGACGCCCTTCTGGGAGGCGAAGCCGCGCCGTCCACCCCGGACACCCCGCGGGAACTGGACATCGGGCTTCTCCAGCCGGGGAAATACCAGCCGCGCGCCCACATGGATCCCGCCTCCCTGGCGGAGCTGGCGGCCTCCATCAAGGCCCAGGGTGTCATGCAGCCCATTCTCGTGCGGCGGCTGCCCTCCGGCCGTTACGAGATCATCGCGGGGGAGCGCCGCTGGCGCGCTGCCCAGATGGCGGGGCTCCGGCAGGTGCCGGTCCTGGTGCGTGAGGTGCCGGACGAGGCGGCGCTGGCCATGGCGCTCATCGAGAACATCCAGCGCGAGGACCTCAACCCCATCGAGGAAGCCCATGGCATCCAGCGCCTGATTGAGGAATTCGGCATGACCCACGAGGGCGCAGCAGAGGCCGTGGGCCGTTCCCGCTCCGCGGTCACCAATCTCCTGCGCCTGCGCCAGCTGCCCCAGGCGGTACAGGACATGGTGCTCGCCGGCACGCTGGACATGGGTCATGCGCGGGCGCTTCTGCCGCTGCCGGCCGCCCAGCAGCTCACCGTGGCCCACGAGGTGGCGGCCAAGGGGCTGTCGGTGCGGGAAACGGAAAGACTGGTGGCGCGCCTGCTCAAACCCGCCCGCCCCGCGCAGCGCGCCGAACCGGATCGCGACATCCTGCGCCTGCAGGAAGAGCTGTCGGAGACACTGGGTGCGACCGTGCGCATCCGTCACGGGCGCCGGGGCGCAGGCAGCCTCACCATCGATTACGCCAATCTCGACCAGCTCGATGCCATCCTCGCCCGCCTGCGCGGCGCATGAGGGGTTATCAGTGTTTCCTGAATTGGTAACATACGGCGGCTTTTTCCGGGGTATTTGACGCTTTTATAAGCCGCTGGCTATAATCGCGGTCTTTTCTCGGTTTGCCGCCCATGAGACCTGCCTGGGGAGCGCAGCGTGGAATCCGGCATCCCCGGCAGGTGCTGAATTTGCAGCTCGTCCTGTTGGTGCTTGCCACCGGGGCTGCGTTGCAGCTGTCGGGCCCGGCGGCGGCCGAGGCAGCCTCGTTCGGCGTTTTGATCGCCCTCGCGAACACCGCTTTGCTGATGTGGCGCATGCGCCGGGGCGCGCAAGGGGAGAACATGGCGCGCCGCCCGCTCGCGGGGGCCTACCGATCCAGTCTGGAGCGCTTCGCGCTGGTCGCCCTGCTGCTGGGCCTGGGGCTGGGCGCCATCGGCCTCGAGCCCCTGGCGCTGACGGCGGGCTTTGTCGTGGGCCAGCTGGGCTGGTTCATCGCCCCCCTGCTGCATGGAACGGATACCTGAGCCAAGAAGCGAAAACATGTCGTCTGAAAACCTCACTTCGTCCGACTACATCAAGCATCACCTGCAGAACCTCACCTTCGGCAAGCTGCCCGCGGGCACCGAGCGGGAGATCGATGGCCAGAAGGTGGTGTTGCAGCAGGACACCTGGACCTTCGCCCACTCCGCTGCCGAGGCCAAGCAGATGGGGTTCTGGGCCATCCATGTGGATTCCATGTTCTGGTCCATCACCCTCGGCCTGGTGTTTCTCTGGTTCTTCCGCCGTGTGGCGCGTCGGGTGACGGCGGGCGTGCCCGGCCTGGCGCAGAATTTCGCGGAATGGATCTGCGAGTTCGTCGATACCAACGTCCGGGGCTCCTTCGCCGGCAAGAACGACCTGGTCGCGCCGTTGGCCATCACCATTTTCGCCTGGGTGTTCCTGCTCAATCTCATGGACCTGCTGCCGGTGGACTGGCTGCCCTTCCTTGCCGGCCAGCTGGGTGCGAGCCTGTTTGGAATGGATCCCCACCACGTCTATTTCAAGGTGGTGCCCACCACGGATCCCAACATCACCTTCGGCCTGTCCCTCGCCGTGTTCGTGCTGATGCTCTACTACAGCTTCAAGATCAAGGGCGCGGGCGGCTTCCTGGGCGAGCTCACCCTGCACCCGTTCAGCTCGAAAAACCCCCTGCTGCAGGCCCTGTTCATCCCTGTCAATTTCCTGTTGGAATTCGTCTCCCTGCTGGCCAAGCCCCTGTCCCTGTCGCTGCGGCTGTACGGCAACATGTATGCCGGCGAGATGATCTTCATCCTCATCGCGCTGATGTACGGCGGCTGGATCCTGGGCCTGTTCGGCGGCCTGCTGCAGTTGGGCTGGGCCATCTTCCACATCCTGATCATCACGCTGCAGGCGTTCATCTTCATGACGCTGACCATCGTTTACATGGACATGGCGCACACCGTGCCCGAGCACCACTGAGGCGCCGTGCGGCAAAGGTTTTGGTTTGATTCTTTGATTCTGCAAACAGGAGAGTGCAATGACTGAAATCCAAGCAATGCTGATCATCGCCGGCGCCATCATGATGGGCCTGGGCGCCTTGGGTGCCGCCATTGGCATCGGTGTGCTGGGCGGGCGTTTCCTGGAAGGTGCTGCGCGCCAGCCCGAGCTGATCCCGATGCTGCGGACCCAGTTCTTCATCATGATGGGTCTGACCGACGCCGTGCCGATGATCGCCGTGGGTGTGTCGTTCTACGTCATCTTCGCCCTGGCCGGTTAAGCCTGTTTGCCACAGGCCCTCTCAAAGGGTAGACGCATGAACATCAATCTCACCTTGATCGGGCAGTCGATCACGTTCGCC
>JBBFMG010000131.1:0-6912 GCA_037478575.1 Burkholderiales bacterium
GGCAAAGGCTTCGGCACCCGGCTCGAAGCGCACCCTAGGCTCCTCCT
This sequence comes from Burkholderiales bacterium, assembly GCA_037478575.1. GTDB lineage: Bacteria > Pseudomonadota > Gammaproteobacteria > Burkholderiales > Thiobacteraceae > Thiobacter. The sequence goes on from JBBFMG010000131.1 coordinate 48, forward strand.
CCAGGACCGTGAAGGAAACCGGCGGGCGCGCAGGCTGCATGGCGCAGCCCAGAGTCAGCAGCGTCGCGGCGAGCCACGCCGCGGCAAGCCGCAGCGACATCACGGCTCCAGCAGGCGCCAGGAGCCGTCCACCAGCCCTTCCAGGGGCCGGAAGCGGATCTTGTAGGCCATCTTGTCGCTGTGGGCGATCCAGTAGCCCAGGTACAGATAGGGCAGGCCGCGCTGCCGGCAGGCCCCGATCTGCCACAGGATGTTGTAGGTGCCGAAGCTCGCCCGGGGAACGTCCGGATCGTAGAACGTGTAGACCGCCGACAGGCCGTCCTCCAGCTCGTCCACGATGCTCACCATGCGCAGCACCCCCTGTTCCCGGAATTCCACCAGGGTGGTGGTGACCCCGCTTTCCAGCAAAAACTGGCGGTACTGGTGGCTGTCGTCGTGATCCATGCCCCCGCCGGGATGGCGCCGGGCCTGGTAGCGGCGGTAGAGGGCGAAATGCTCGTCCTCGTAGCGCAGGGGGCCCACACTCACGGCGAGACCGCCGTGGCGCGCCGCGGCCCTGCGCTGGGCGCGGTTGGGTGCGAATTCCGCGGCGCGCACCCGCACCGGCACGCAGGCGCGGCAACGGTCACACAGGGGCCGATACACATAGGTGCCACTGCGGCGGAAGCCTAGATGGATGAGCCGGCTGTAGAGGGGCGTGGTGATGAGCTGGCTGGGTGTGGCCACCTGGGACCGCGCCACCCGGCCCGCGAGATAGCTGCAGGGATAGGGCGAGGTCAGATAGAACTGGAGCTTGTGGACGGGAAAATCATTCAGCATCGGACCGGCCAACAGCATCCTTCCGGGTGAGGTCCGGCCGCCAGGGGCCGGGGCGATGGGGAGATTCTATCAGCTTGCGCACCAGCCGCAGGAACTCGGCACGCGGGATCTCGCGCGCGCCCAGGGAGGCCAGATGCGCCGTCTTCATCTGGCAGTCGATGAGACCGAAACCCCAGTGTTTCAGTTGCAGGACGAGATGCACGAGGGCGATCTTGGAGGCGTCGCGCACCCGGTAAAACATGGATTCGCCATAGAACATGCCGCCCATGGCCACGCCGTAGAGACCGCCCGCCAGTTCACCGTCGATCCAGGTCTCCACCGAATGGGCATAGCCCAGGTGATGCAGCCGCGTGTAGGCCTCGATCATGGCGGGGCCGATCCAACTGCCGGTCTGGCCCGGACGCGGCGCGGCACAGGCCTCCATCACCTGGCGGAAGGCCGTGTCGAAGCGGATCTCGTAGGGCCGGTTGCGCAGCACCTTGGCCAGCGACCGTGTCACACGCAATTCATCCGGAAACAGGACCATGCGCGGGTCGGGACTCCACCAGAGGATGGGTTCGCCCGGATTGAACCAGGGGAAGATGCCGCGGGCGTAGGCGTCGAGCAGCCGTCCGGGGCTGAGATCGGCGCCGGCCGCAAGCAGGCCGTTGGGGTCGCGCAGCGCGGCGCTGACCGGCGGGAAGGGTGTGTCCGGGTCGAGCCAGGGAATCATGGCCCCATTCTAGCGGCGCAAATCCCGACTGTATTGCTCGGGCAAAAACGGTGCTATAGACAAAAGGGACTTGCGACAATCCGCCGCATTGCCTAACATTTGCGAAAAGAAGATACGAATATCTCATTAGGAGCCGGGCGTGGAAATCCTTTACCTGCTGATTCCCCTGAGTCTGGTCCTGGTGCTGCTGGTGGGCGTTACCTTCTGGTGGGCGGTCAAGGCAGGCCAGTTCGAGGATCTGGAGGGGCCGGCCTATCGCGTGGTGATGGACGACGACACGCCGCCCGGGGCCACGCCTCGGGCCACCGGGCGCTGAACAGGTGACAGCGTGCAGGCGGTGGCCCGCCGCCGCCTGCACGGTATGACCTGACAACAAAAGGAGAGGTGCGCATGGAAGCCACATACAACTACAAGGTGGTCCGGCAGTTCGCCCTGATGACGGTGGTGTGGGGCATCGTCGGCATGCTGGTGGGGGTGTTCATCGCCGCCCAGCTCATCTGGCCGGACATGACCTATGGCATCCCCTGGTTGAGTTACGGGCGGCTGCGACCGTTGCATACCAACGCGGTCATCTTCGCTTTCGGCGGCTCCGCCCTGTTCGCCACGTCCTACTATGTGGTGCAGCGCACCTGCCATGTGCGCCTGTTCTCGGATGGTCTCGCCGCATTCACCTTTTGGGGCTGGCAGCTCATCATCGTGCTGGCGGCGATCACCCTGCCCCTGGGCTACACCACGTCCAAGGAGTACGCGGAACTGGAGTGGCCCATCGACATCCTGATCGCGGTGGTGTGGGTGGCCTACGCCATCGTCTTCTTCGGCACCATCGCCAAGCGCCGCACCCCCCACATCTACGTGGCCAACTGGTTCTTCGGCGCCTTCATCATCACCATCGCCCTGCTGCACATCGTCAACAACATCGAGATCCCGGTGGGGCCGATGAAGTCCTACTCGGCCTACGCCGGCGTGCAGGACGCGATGATCCAGTGGTGGTACGGCCATAATGCGGTGGGCTTCTTCCTCACCGCCGGCTTCCTGGGGATGATGTATTACTTCGTGCCCAAGCAGGCGCAGCGGCCGGTGTATTCCTACCGCCTGTCGGTGGTGCACTTCTGGGCCCTGATCTTCACCTACATGTGGGCGGGTCCGCACCACCTGCACTACACGGCGCTGCCGGACTGGGCGCAAAGCCTGGGCATGCTGTTTTCGCTGATCCTGCTGGCACCCTCCTGGGGCGGCATGATCAACGGCATCATGACCCTGTCGGGCGCCTGGCACAAGCTGCGTACCGATCCCATCCTCAAGTTCCTGATCACCTCGCTGTCCTTCTATGGCATGTCCACCTTTGAAGGGCCGATGATGTCCATCAAGACGGTGAATGCCCTGTCCCACTACACCGACTGGACCATCGGGCACGTGCACAGCGGGGCGCTGGGCTGGGTGGCCATGGTCTCCATCGGCTCGCTCTACTACCTGATCCCGCGCCTGTTTGGACGCACCGAGATGTACAGCACGCGCCTCATCACCGTGCATTTCTGGGTGTCCACCATCGGTGTCGTGCTCTACATCGCCGCCATGTGGATCGCCGGCGTGATGCAGGGCCTGATGTGGCGTGACTTCAATGTGGACGGCACGCTCAAGTACAGCTTCGCCGAGGTGGTGAAGGCCATGTATCCCTACTACATGATCCGTCTGCTGGGCGGGGTGCTGTTCTTCGCCGGCATGCTGATCATGGCCTACAACGTGGTCAAGACCATCGCCGGCCAGAAAGCCGTGGATGCCCCCATCCCGGCGCCGGCCCACGCCTGATGCAGGAAGGAGACTGACATGAGTACGGCACACGAAGTCATCGAAAAAAATATCGGCATCATGATGGTGCTCATCCTGCTGGTGGTGAGCGTGGGCGGGCTGGTGGAAATCGTTCCGCTCTTCTTCCAGAAATCCACCACCGAGCCGGTGGCGGGGCTCAAGCCTTATACCGCGCTGCAGCTGGCCGGGCGGGATGTCTATCAGCGCGAGGGCTGCTATGTCTGCCATTCGCAGATGATCCGGCCCTTCCGCGCCGAGACCGAGCGCTACGGGCATTACTCGGTGGCGGGGGAGTTCGTCTATGACCATCCTTTCCAGTGGGGGTCCAAGCGCACCGGGCCCGATCTGGCGCGGGTGGGGGGACGCTATTCCGACGACTGGCATCGGGCGCACCTGCGCATGCCCCGTGACGTGGTACCGGAATCCAACATGCCGGCCTATCCCTGGCTGCAGAACGCCATGGTGGATGGGGATGCCATCGCGCGCCACATGCGCGGTCTGCGGCTGGTGGGCGTGCCCTATACCGACGCGGACATCGCCGGCGCCAAGGAGGCCGTGGCGGGCAAGACCGAGGAGGATGCCCTGATCGCCTATCTGCAGAGTCTGGGTACCGCCCTCAAGGCCTCGAGGTGAGCGCCATGGACATCAACGATCTGCGTAGTCTCATGACCGTGGTCTCCCTGTTGACCTTCGTGGGCATCGTCCTGTGGGCCTGGAGCAGCCGCAGGAAGGCCGCCTTTGACGAGGCCGCCCGCCTGGTGTTCGACGAGGAAGACGAGTTCGTGCAAAACCGCCCGGCGGTGCGCCGCTAAGAAGCGAGGAGAACGAAAATGGCAGACTTCATCAGTGGATTTTGGGGACCCTACATCGCCGTCATCACCCTGGTGAGCGTGATCGGCTGCGCGGTCTTCCTCAAGGCCATGAGCATCCGGCGGCTCGCCCCGGGGGAAAAGGCGGCCACCACCGGCCATGTGTGGGACGAGGACCTGGCCGAGTACAACAACCCGCTGCCACGCTGGTGGGCCTGGCTGTTCTATCTCACGGTGATCTTCGCCCTGGGGTATCTTGCCTACTATCCCGGCCTGGGTGTGTTCAACGGGATGGGCAACTGGTCCTCGCGGGGCCAGTACGAGGAGGAAATGGCCCGGGCCGAGGCGACCTACGGTCCCATCTTCAACAAGTATCTGCAGCAGGATCTGCAGGCGGTGGCGGCCGATCCGGAGGCGCGCCAGATGGGGCAGCGGCTGTTCCTCACCTATTGCTCCCAGTGCCATGGTTCGGATGCACGGGGCGCGCGCGGGTTCCCCGACCTCACCGACAACGACTGGCTCTACGGTGGGGATCCCCAAACCATCAAGACCACCATCACCGAGGGGCGCAACGGCATGATGCCGCCCATGATCGCGGCGGTGGGGGGCGAACAGGGGGCGAAGGAGGTGGCCAACTATGTGCTCTCCCTCTCCGGGCGGCCCCACGATGCCACGCTGGCCGCGGCGGGCAAGGAGAAGTTCGCCGTGTGCGCCGCCTGCCACGGGCCGGATGGCAAGGGCAACCAGGCCATCGGTGCGCCCAACCTGACGGACAACGTCTGGCTCTATGGCGGCAGTGAGGCGGCCATCATCGAGACCATCACCAAAGGCCGCAACGGCCAGATGCCGGCCCAGAAGGACAAGCTGTCCGAGGCCAAGATCCACCTGCTCGCGGCCTACGTGTACGGACTGTCCAAACACTGATTGGCGGGACCATAATAAAGCCGCGGCGCAAGCTGTACGCCGCGGCTTTTTTGCGAAGGAAAGCGTGTGACCCAGACCACAGCCGATACCGCGACCAAACAGGAAATGGAACAGGCGCTCTATGCGGTGCGCCAGAAGATCTATCCGCGCGCCGTCACGGGTCTGTTCGCCAACCTGCGCTGGGCGGCGGTGTTTTTCACCCAGGCCCTCTACTACGGCCTGCCCTGGATCAACTGGGATGGGCGTCAGGCGGTCCTGTTCGATCTGGTCAACCGCAAGTTCTATATCTTCGGCCTGGTGCTGTGGCCCCAGGACTTCATTTTCCTCACGGGGCTGTTGGTGATCGCCGCCCTGTCGCTGTTCCTGTTCACGGCGGTGGCCGGGCGCCTTTGGTGCGGCTATGCCTGTCCCCAGACGGTCTATACGGAAATCTTCCTCTGGATCGAGCGCGTGATCGAGGGTGACCGGCCCAAGCGCATGAAGCTGGACCAGCAGCCCATGTCGGCGCGCAAGTTCGCCATCAAGTTCGCCAAGCACGCGGCGTGGATCGCGGTGGCGTTCTGGACCGGCTTCACCTTCGTCGGCTATTTCACGCCCATCAAGACCCTGGGGCTTGAACTCCTGCAATTCAACCTGGGGCCGTGGGAAACCTTCTGGATTTTCTTCTACGGCTTTGCCACCTACGGCAATGCCGGTTTCATGCGCGAGCAGGTGTGCAAATACATGTGCCCCTATGCGCGCTTCCAGGGCGTCATGTTCGATCCGGACACCCTGATCATCACGTATGACGCAAGCCGCGGTGAGCCGCGCGGTGCACGCCGCAAGGGCGAAAACCCCCGCGCCAAGGGACTGGGCGACTGCGTGGACTGTGGCATCTGCGTGCAGGTCTGTCCCACCGGCATCGATATCCGCAACGGGCTGCAGTACGAGTGCATCGGATGCGGTGCCTGCATCGACGCCTGCAATCAGGTGATGGACAAGATGGGTTATCCGCGCGGCCTCATCCGTTACTCCACCGAGAACGTGATGAAGCACAAATACGACGACAGGGAGATCGCCAGGCACGTGTTCCGCCCGCGTGTCATCGTCTATGGCGTGCTCCTGCTCACCGTCATCGGGCTTTGGCTGGGCGCGCTCACCCTGCGCATCCCCCTGCAGTTCGACGTGATTCGCGACCGCAACGCCCTGGTGCGGGAAACCGTGGAGGGGCTGGTGGAGAACAGCTACCGCCTGAACGTGATCAACATGGACGACCGGGATCACACCTACCGGCTCACGGTGGACGGCATCCCGGGTGCGATCGTGGAGGTGGATGCGGTGCCCCTGACGGTGCCGGGGCTGGCTTCGCGCCTGGTGTCCGTTCGGGTGAAGGCCGATCCTGCCGCCGTGCCCGGGCGCACCACGCGGCTGGAGTTCCGCCTGGAAGCGCAGGAGGATGCCCGCATCGCCCGCAGCCAGAAATCCACTTTCTTTGCCCGCTAGTGCTTACCATGGAAAAACCGCCGCGCCCCTGGTATCGCGAATTCTGGCCCTGGTTCCTCATGCTGTTTCCGGCCACCGCCGTGGTGGCCGGTTTCATCACCTTCAGAATCGCCGCCCAGAGCGACGACGGCGTGGTGGACGACGACTACTACAAGCAGGGACTGGCCATCAACCGGGTGCTGGCGCGGGGCCAGGCAGCGGCTGCGGCCGGTTTGTCCGGCGTGGCCCGGTTCAGCGGCGAGACGGTGACAGTGCGGCTGTCCGGGCATCCGGACGCCTGGCCGGAGCAGCTGGTGTTGCGCGTGCTGCATCC
>JBBFMG010000132.1:0-6856 GCA_037478575.1 Burkholderiales bacterium
CTTCAGGTCCTGCGCAGCGGCCGATAGTCCGCCTCCTCGGCGGAAACCGGCACCAGGGCACGCGCCACGATGGCCTGGCCCTGGGGCCCGTAGAGGAAGTCGAACCAGGGGCGCATCTCGGGCCGCCATTCCCGCCAGATCACGGACAACGGGCCATGCAGGCGGTACCGCCCGCTTTTCACCGCCGCCGCGCCGGGCCGCACGCCGTTGACCGCCAGCAGCCGCAGCCGCCCGGCCTCCACCAGCGGTTTGGCGAACACGTAACTGACGATGCCCAGGCTGCCGGGAAAACGCGACACGAGCTCGGTGATCTGCTCATCCCTTTCCACGAACAGGCCGCGCGGTGACCAGTCGGCGCTGCGCCCGATGATGAGCTCCCGCACCGGTTCGAAATAGTCCGGGCAATGCTTGCGCGCCACCAGGGCAATGGCGCGGTCCTCGCCGCCCAGCTCGCGCCAGCGGGTGATGCGTCCGCGGGCGATGGCACGCAGGGCATCGAAGCTCACGTTTTCCACCGGATTGTCCGGATGCACGATCACCACCTTCATGTCCCGGGCCACCAGCAGCCAGGGCAGCCCTTCACCCCGCGATCCCCGCACCGGGCAGCACATGCCCCCCAGTTCCGCCAGGCCCCGGCGCACGGTGGTAATGCCGTCGTCGCAGCCACCGCCAGCCACCCACACGCGCTCCCCGCGGGGACCACGGTAGGCATCGGCCAGCTCACGGAAGGCCCCGTGGGTGAGGATGTGGGTGCCCTGATAGCGTAGCACCCCCGGCCGGGGCGGGGGCAGGGAGACGGGCACGAAGCCGGCCGGGCGGGTGCGGCAGACGCTCTCCGCCAGGCGCTCTTCGGCCCCGGCACGGGGCCGGGCGGGGGCGGGCAGCGTCAGGGCCAGCGTGGACAGCAGGAAATGTCGGCGGTTCATGATGGGCTTTCCCGGGTCACCCCCATTATCGCGCAAATCCCTTGGCGGGCCATGCCCGCCGGGCCGGCCCCTGCGACAATTGGTCGCAACCCGGCGGCAGTGGTTCTGGCATCATGGAAAGCTCTTTACCACTTGCGCAAGGAGAACATTCATGAACCGTCTCGCCCTCATCGCGGCCCTGTCTGCTTTCGTCGCCACCGGCGCCCTCGCCCAGGTTGACGTCAAGGATCCCTGGGTGCGCGCCACGGTGCCGGCGCAGACCGCCACCGGCGCCTTCATGGAACTCACGGCGCGGGAAGACGCACGCCTGGTGGCGGCACGCTCGCCCGTGGCCCGGACCGTGGAGATCCACGAAATGAAAATGGAAGGCGGGGTCATGAAGATGCGCGCCATCCCCGGTCTGGAGCTGCCCGCGGGCAAAGCCGTGGCACTCAGTCCCAGCGGTTACCACATCATGCTCATGGGTCTCAAAGGCCAGGTCAAGGCAGGCGACAGCGTGCCTTTGACTTTGGTGGTGGAAACGAAGGGCGGCAGGCAGGAAATCGAGGTCAAGGCGCAGGCCAGGGCCCTGGCCGAAGCCCAGGGGCATCACCACCACTGAACCGGCGCGGCGGCCGGCTGCCGCCTGCCGCCTTCATTCGGGGTCGGGTCCGACCCCGATCCCCGCTCACAGGAAACGGTCCAGGATGCGCCGGCTCGCCCGGTCCAGCTGCATCAGGTCGCGAATGAAGAACTGGATGCCGTGGCTGTCCACCACGATCAGGCTGTGGGCGCCCAGGGGACGCAGGTCTTCCTCGCCTTTCAGGGTGAGTTCAGTGCGGCCCCGGTCGGTCTCCACCTCCCATACGCTGGGCGTGGCGAAGCTGGAGACTTTCACGATGCGCCGGATCTCCGGCATGAACTCCCGGCTGGCCAGGGCCTCTTCGATCAAAGCCCGGCGGGTGGCGTCCAGCTGATCCAGGGCGGGAATCCACAGGCGTTCGTGGCCATCGCTGCCCACCAGGGCCACACCCTCGCCCGGCGCGGTGATGGGAAAGGCACGCACCGGCACCACGCCCTCGTAGCGGCTGCCATCCGGCAAAACCAGCACCAGACGGCCGAAGGCATTGCGGGTGAGCTGGAATTCCGGGCTCATGGCGCGCTGGCCGCCTTCACCACTGCCGGAATCTCCGGCTCCATTTCATCCGGCTCGGTATCCACGTTGCGCGCCTGGGCCTGATACAGGCGCCAGTAATGTCCCTGGCGCGCCATGAGTTCGTCGTGGGTGCCGATCTCCACGATGCGGCCCCGGTCCATCACCACCAGCCGGTCCGCGCGGCGCAGGGTGGACAGACGATGGGCGATGGCGATGGTGGTGCGTCCCGCCACCAGGTTGTCCAGGGCCTTCTGGATCTCCTTTTCGGTTTCCGTATCCACCGAGCTGGTGGCCTCGTCCAGGATCAGGATGCGTGGATCGATGAGCAGCGCCCGGGCAATGGAGATGCGCTGACGCTCGCCCCCGGACAGGCCGTGGCCCCGCTCGCCCACCAGGGAATCGTAGGCCTGGGGCAGGCGCAGCACGAATTCGTGGGCGTGGGCGGCGCGCGCGGCGGCGACGATCTCCTGACGCGTGGCGGCGGGTTTGCCGTAGGCGATGTTCTCGGCAATGGTGCCGAAGAACAGGAAGGGTTCCTGCAGCACCAGGCCGATGTGGCGCCGGTATTCGGCGATGGGCAGCTGGCGCACGTCCACGCCATCCACCAGGATGGCCCCTTCGCTCACGTCGTAGAAGCGGCAGATGAGGTTGACCAGGGTGCTCTTGCCGGAGCCGGAGTGACCCACCAGGCCGATCATTTCGCCGGGTTCGATCACCAGGTTGATGTCGTGCAGCACCGCCCGGTTGCCGTAGCGGAAGCCCACGTGCTTCAGTTCGATGCGCCCCTTCACTTCCGGCAGATGCACCGGGCGCGCCGGTTCCGGCACCGTGGAGACGTGGTCCAGGATGTCGAAGATGCGCTTGGCGCCGGCGGCCGCCTTCTGGGTGACGGAAACGATGCGGCTCATGGAATCGAGGCGGGTGTAGAAGCGCCCGATGTAGGCCAGAAAGGCGGTGAGCACGCCCACGGTGATCTGGTTGCGGGAGACCTGCCAGATGCCGAACGCCCACACCACCAGCAGACCGATTTCCGTGAGCAGGGTGACGGTGGGCGAGAACAGGGACCAGGTGCGGTTGAGGCGGTCGTTCACCACCAGGTTGTGGCGGTTCGCCTCGCGGAAACGCTCCGCCTCCCGTTCCTCCTGGGCGAAGGCCTTGACCACCCGGATGCCCGGAATGGTGTCGGCCAGCACGCTGGTGACCTGGGACCAGACCCGGTCGATCTTCTCGAAGCCGGTACGCAGCCGATCGCGCACCAGATGGATCATCCAGGCGATGAAGGGCAGCGGCAGCAGGGTCACCAGGGCCAGCCAGGCATTGATGGAAAACAGGATGGCCGCCGTCATCAGGATCATCAGCACATCGGTGGCGAAATCCAGCAGGTGCAGGGACAGGAAGACGTTGATGCGGTCGGTCTCGGAACCGATGCGGGCCATGAGATCGCCGGTGCGCTTGCTGCCGAAATACTCCAGGGACAGGCGCAGCAGGTGCTCATAGGTGGTGGTGCGCAGGTCCATGCCGATGCGCTCCGACACCAGCGCCAGGATATAGGTCCGGGCCCAGCCCAGCGCCCACGCGAGCAGCGCCGCCCCCAGCAGCCCCGCGAGCAGCAGCAGCACCAGGTGGGTGTCGATGGGCTGGCCGTTCTGGTAGGGAATCAGCACATCGTCCATGAGGGGCATGGTGAGGTAGGGCGGCACCAGGCCCGCCGCGGTGGAAGCCAGCGTGAGCAGGAAGGCGGCGAACAGCCGGCCCCGGTAGGGGCGCGCGAAGCGCCACAGGCGCAGCAACACCCAGGTGGACGGTGGCTCCTCCGTCTCCCGCGCACACAGGGGACAGGCCTCGGCCTCCGGGGGCAGGGGCGCGCCGCAGGTGGGACACAGGCTTTCCGTCTCGGGCGCCAGGGGCTCCCGGTTGAGCCAGGCGGCCAGCGCCCGTCGGAACTGGCGCAGGAGGCGGGCAGCGGCCAGATTGTGCCCCAGGGTGTAATGCCACACCGCGAGCCGGCCACTCCCGTCCATCAGCTCCAGCGTGCCCACGCCCGCATGGTCCGACTGCTCCAGCCGCAACCCGGGCCGGAAGTCCCAGGCCTGCCAGTCCGGGGTGCCGGGTGATCGGGCCAGCAGGCGCCGGTCGGTGACGGCCAGCCAGCCGCGCCCGAAGTTGAGCCCCGCGTCCAGGTCGAGCGCGAGCGTCGCAAGGAGGGTTTCCCCTCCCTGCAGGGGAGGATCGGGTTGACGGGGTGTTGTCATCGGAAAGCGCAGGCTGTGCGTTGGATGCTCAAAACAACGGGTGGCCCGGCCGGTGGTTGACCGGGATGGGCCGCCGGCAGGACACGACCCCAGGCATGTAGAAAAGGCGCTTTTCGGTTATGCTTCGCAATTTTTCGCAGGAACGGCCTTCTGCCGCATTATATCCCAGTGCTTCCATTCTCCTTCGTCTGGCCGATGCCCACGCAACGGACTGCGGCCAGACGCGCCCCATCATGACGAGACGATCCATCGAATTCCTGCGCATCATCCATCTGCGCGGTCCCAACATGTGGACCTACCGCCCGGTGCTGGAAGCTTGGGTGGACATCGGCGATCTGGAAGACGCGCCTTCCAACACCATTCCGGGCTTCTACGAGCGCCTCACCGCCTGGCTGCCGGGACTGGTGGAACACCGCTGCGGCGTGGGGGAGCGCGGCGGCTTCCTCTTGCGCCTGCGAGAAGGCACCTGGCCGGCCCACATCCTGGAGCACGTCACCATCGAGCTCATGAATCTGGCGGGCATGAAGGTGGGCTTTGGCAAGGCCCGCAGCACGCCGGTGCGCGGGGTGTACAAGGTGGTAGTGCGCACCCGCCACGAGGAAGTGGGGCGCGCCTGCCTGGAGGCCGGGCGCGATTTGGTGATGGCCGCCATCGAGGACACCCCCTTCGACGTGGCGGGCACCGTCGCCCGTCTGCGCGAGCTGGCCGACCGGCTGTGCCTGGGACCGTCCACCGCCTCCATCGTCGATGCCGCCACGGAGCGGGGCATTCCCCACATCCGCCTGACGGATGGCAACCTGGTGCAACTCGGCTACGGGGCACAGAGCCGGCGCATCTGGACCGCCGAGACCGACCGCACGCCGGCCATCGCCGAATCCATCGCCGGCGACAAGGATCTCACCAAGCGGCTGCTCGCCGCCTGCGGCGTGCCGGTCCCCCAGGGCAGCATCGTCAAAACGCCCGCGGAAGCCTGGGAAGCGGCCCAGGACATCGGTCTGCCGGTGGCAGTGAAACCGGTGGATGCCAACCACGGCCGGGGCGTGTCCCTCGATCTCAGGACCCGCGAGGAGATCGAAGCGGCGTTCCATCTGGCCGAACGGGAGGGCAGTGAGGTGATCGTGGAACGCTTCGTGCCCGGCAACGAACACCGCCTGCTGGTGGTGGGCGGCAGACTGGTCGCCGCCGCCAAGGGGGAGAGCGCCTGGATCACGGGCGATGGCCGCTCCACCGTGGTGGAACTGATCGACAGCCAGATCAACACCGATCCGCGCCGCGGCACCACCGAGGACTATCCCCTGAACGTGATCCGCATCGAGGAGGATCCGGCCGTGGAACTGGAGCTTTTGCGCCAGGGCTGGCGCGGGGAAGACGTGCCCCCCGCCGGGACGCGCATCCTGGTCCAGCGCAACGGCAATGTGGCCTTCGACGTCACCGACCGGGTGCATCCGGAAGTGGCGGCCGCGGCGTCGCTGGCGGCGCGCATCGTGGGGCTGGACGTGGCGGGCATCGACTTGGTGGCGGAGGACATCTCCCGGCCCCTGGAGGAACAGGGGGGCGCCATCGTGGAAGTCAATGCGGGCCCCGGCCTGCTCATGCACCTGAAGCCCGCGGAGGGACAGCCGCGCCCCGTGGGACGCGCCATCGTCGATCACCTGTTCCCCGAGAATACCACCGGCCGCATTCCCATCGTGGGCATCACCGGGCGGCGCGGCACCACCCTGGTCGCGCGCCTGACCACCCTGCTTTTGCAGCTGGCCGGGCGGCGCACGGGGCTTGCCTGCCGCGACGGTGTGTTCTTCGACCGCCGCCATGTGAGCAGCCGGGACGGCTGCCGCTGGATCGCCGGACACCAGCTGCTGATGAACCGCATGGCCGATGCCGCGGTGTTCGAAAGCCCCGCCGAACTGATCCTCGACGAGGGTCTGCCCTACGACCGCTGCCAAGTGGGCATCGTCACCGACGTCTCGGGCTGGGAACGCCTGTCGCGCTACTACATCCAGGATGCGGACCAGCTCTACACCGTGCTGCGCACCCAGGTGGACGTGGTCCTGCCCCAGGGCGTGGCGGTGCTCAATGCCCACGATCCCCTGGCCGTGAAGATGGCGGAGCTGTGTGACGGCGCCGTCATCCTCTACGCCCGCGACGGTGGTATCGAGGCCCTCGCCCGGCATCGCGCCGAGGGCGGTCAGGCGCTGTTCGTGCGCGCGGGTCACATCATCCGTGCCACCGGGCTTGAGGAAAGGGTTTTCACGCGGCTCGAGGCCATCGCCCTCCTCGCCCATGCCGGGGACATGGAACTGGAAGCGGTGCTCGCCGCCATCGCCGCCGGTCTCGCCCTCGGCCTGCCGGAGGATCTCATCCGCACCGGCATCGAAACCTGCGACCCGGCCCAAGTGGGCCTTTCCGCTTGAAGGACACACCATGGAAATCCAGCGCGTGCGCGCCCTGCGCGGCCCCAATCTGTGGAGCCGCCACACCTCCATCGAGGCCCTGGTGGTCCTTGCGCCGGATGAAATCCGCATCGGCGCCATCCCTGCCTTCGA
>JBBFMG010000133.1:0-6640 GCA_037478575.1 Burkholderiales bacterium
GGGCGATAACGTTCCACGTAGTGGCGGATGCGTTCCTTGCCCCCGGTGATCGCCAAGAGCTCGCCGTAGAGGGCGGGATCCCACTCCCAGTCCAGGCCGAACTCCCGGAAGGCCGCGTTGAAGGCCGGCCGGTGACCATCCCGTTCCGTGTCGGCCAGGGTACCGTCCACGTCGAAAATCAGGGCTTGCAGGGACACGGGGACTCCTTACAAATGAAGCGGGTGACGCGCTTGCGGTGCACAGGAAAAACTGGTATTAAATCGGCTTTTCGCCAACGGTAGGTAACGAGATGCCCGCAGAACTGCACAAGACCTTCGCCCCCTATGTGCCCAAAAAGGGCGAAGCGTACATGAACCCGAAACAGCGCGCGCATTTTCGCAAAATCCTGGAGGAGTGGAAAGCGGAGCTTTCCCAGGACATCGATCGCACCGTGCACACCATGCAGGACGAGGCCACGGTGTTTGCCGATCCCAACGACCGGGCAAGCCAGGAGTCCGACATGGCCCTGGAGCTGCGCAACCGGGACCGGGAACGCAAGCTCATCAAGAAGATCGAGGAAACCATCGCCAAGATCGACGCCGGAGAGTACGGCTATTGCGAAAGCTGCGGCGTCGAAATCGGCCTCAAGCGGCTGGAGGCACGGCCCACGGCCACCCTGTGCATCGACTGCAAGACGCTCGACGAACTGCGCGAGCGCCAGATGGCCAAGTAAGGCCACCATGTCGGCCCGCGGCCTCGACCTGCCCGACACCGAGTTCACCCGCAAGCTCACGGGAACGCTGTTCGGCATCATGACCTGGGACCAGCTCAGCCGCTTCTGGCGGCAGGTGGATCCCGGGGCCGGCTGGTATCTCTATGCGGTGGGTGAACGGCCGCCGGCCGCGCCCGCCGACGCGGAACACGTGCAGAAATTCATGGCCGATCTGGACCGGCTCCTGCGCCAGGAACACCGCGAGGATTACTGCAGCATCGTCTATGCGGACGATCTGGAGCATCCCACCTTCATCAAGATCTACGACCCCAACCACTTGGGCAGCGCCTGCGGCTCCTCGAAGAGCGTGGTGCTGCCGGGCTGGGTCATGAGCCAGGTGCCACCGGTGGAGCTCACCCCGAGCTGGGTGGTCCCCCAAAGCCGCAGGCGCTGGTGGCAGGGCTTTCTCGCCTCGCTGCGCTGAAACAGCGTCGGGGGGGCGCTCCGATGGAAAAGAAAAAGGCAGCCGAAGCTGCCTTTTTCGTTGTTCCGCCAACGCGCGTCACGCCGTCTGTTCGGGCTTCTTCTCGGCAGCCTCCGCCTTGACTTCGCCCTTCTGGGCGGGCGGCTCCAGCAGCGCCTTCATGGACAGGCGCAGACGGCCCTTTTCATCGGCCTCCAGCACCTTGACGCGCACGGCTTGTCCTTCCTTCAGGTAGTCGCTCACGTTGTTGACGCGCTCGTGCGCAATCTGGGAAATGTGCAGCAGGCCGTCACGCCCCGGCAGCACGCTCACGATGGCGCCGAAATCCAGCAGCTTCAGCACGGTGCCGTCGTAGACCTTGCCCACCTCCACTTCGGCGGTCAGCTCCTCGATGCGCTTCCGGGCGGCCGCACCGGCTTCCGGATTGACGCAGGCGATGGTGACGGTGCCATCCTCGGCAATGTCGATCTGGGTACCGGTTTCCTCGGTGATGGCGCGGATGACCGCCCCACCCTTGCCAATCACGTCGCGAATCTTCTCCGGGTTGATCTTGATGGTGATCATGCGCGGCGCGTAGTCCGAGAGCTCCTCGCGGGCCTGGGGCATGGCCTGTTTCATGAGCTCGAGGATGTGCATGCGTCCCTCGCGCGCCTGGTTCAGGGCCACGTGCATGATCTCCCGGGTAATGCCCGTGATCTTGATATCCATCTGCAGGGCGGTCACGCCACGCTCGGTACCTGCGACCTTGAAGTCCATGTCACCCAGGTGGTCCTCGTCGCCCAGGATGTCGGTGAGCACTGCGAAGCGGTTGCCCTCCTTGATGAGTCCCATGGCGATGCCGGCAGTGTGAGCCTTCACCGGCACTCCGGCATCCATCAGCGCCAGGCAGCCGGCGCACACCGACGCCATGGAGCTGGAACCGTTGGATTCCGTGATTTCCGAAACCAGACGAATCGAATAGGAAAATTCTTCCTCGCTGGGCAACACGGCCAGAAGAGCGCGCTTGGCCAGCCGTCCATGCCCGATCTCGCGCCGTTTCGGCGCCCCCACCCGGCCGGTCTCGCCGGTGGCATAGGGCGGCATGTTGTAGTGCATCATGAAACGTTCGGAATAGGTACCCTCCAGGGCATCGATGATCTGCGCGTCGCGCGCCGTGCCCAGGGTGGCCACGGCCAGGGACTGGGTTTCGCCGCGGGTGAACAGTGCCGAGCCATGGGCCCGGGGCAGCACGCCGGTGCGGATGCTGATGGGGCGCACGGTGCGGGTGTCGCGCCCGTCGATACGCGGCTCGCCGGCAAGGATGCGGCTGCGCACCACCTTGGCCTCGAGCTCGAAGAAATAGGACTTGATGGCATTCTGGGCCACCGTGTCCATGTCGGGCGTGATCAGCTCGGCGAACACCTTCTCGCGGATGGCTTCCACACGTGCCACGCGCTGCTGTTTTTGGGTGATGCGATAGGCTTCCTGAAGCTCGGCTTCCGCCAGCTGGCGCATGCGCTCTACCAGCGCCTCGTCGCGGGGCGGCGGTGTCCAGTCCCAGGGTTCCGCCCCCGCTTCCTCGGTAAGCTCGTTGATGGCGCGGATCACCGTCTGCATCTGCTCGTGGCCGAACATCACGGCCCCCAGCATGACGTCCTCCGGCAGTTCATGGGCTTCCGATTCCACCATGAGCACGGCCTGTTCGGTGCCCGCCACCACCAGGTCGAGCAGGGATGTGTCGAGCTCGCTGATGGTGGGGTTGAGCAGATACTGGCCATCCTTGTATCCCACCCGCGCGGCCCCGATCGGACCGTGGAAAGGCACACCGGACAGGGACAGCGCGGCAGAGGCGCCGATCAGCGCGGGAATGTCCGGATCGACCTCCGGGTTGGCCGACATGACCGTGGCGACGATCTGCACTTCGTTGTAGAAGCCGTCCGGGAACAGGGGGCGAATGGGCCGGTCGATGAGGCGGGAGGTCAGCACCTCTTTCTCGGAAGGCTTGCCTTCGCGCTTGAAGAAACCACCGGGAATACGCCCTGCGGCGTAGGTGCGCTCCTGATAATCCACGGTGAGCGGGAAGAAATCCTGGCCGGGCTTGACGTTCTTGGCGGCGACCACCGTGACCAGAACGCAGGTGTCATCCATGTTCACCATCACGGCGCCGCTCGCCTGGCGCGCAATTTCGCCGGTTTCCAGCGTGACCTGATGCTTGCCGTAGGCAAAGGTTTTCTTGAAGTATGCCAACTTGGAAATCCTCGATTCTGGAGGGCCGCAGAGGGGCCCCGACGCAACCAAACCCGAATGAAAAAGGCGCGGATCACCGCGCCTTTCCTGTGCTTGCCTTACTTGCGCAGACCGAGGCGATCGATCAGCGCCCGGTAGCGGTCTGCGTTCTTGCGCTTGAGATAATCCAGCAGTTTGCGCCGCTTGCTCACCAGTTTGAGCAGACCGCGGCGGGAATGATGATCCTTGGCGTGGTTCTTGAAGTGCTCGGTGAGGTCGTTGATGCGCGCCGTCATGAGCGCCACCTGCACTTCCGGCGACCCGGTGTCGCCCTGTGCGAGCTGATACTCGCTCACGATCTTCGCCTTTTCAGCAGTCGTAACAGCCATTCTTTTTTCGCTCCAGTCCGAAAACGTGAATTTTACACGTTACTCATGTATTTTCACAAGTTTTTCCCGCCAACCCCGCCCGGCCCTCAAGCCTGGGCCACCAGACGGCGGGGGGCCAGGCGCCCTTCGCGGTCGCCCTCGCCGATCCCGATAAACCGCTGTTTTTCATCGTAAATCCGGTATTCCTGGGAGACCTGCAGGCGGGGCATCCAGAGGGGCTGGCCGCGCTGGAAATAGAATGCCCCATCCGCGTCCAGATCCACCCGGGGCAGGTGGGCGACCAGCACATCCACCGGCAACAGCTGGCGGTCCCGTTCCGGCTCGCTCATGGCCTCCAGTTGGCCGGGCGTGATGGCCTGCTCGACGGAAAAACCATCGACGCCCGTCCGGCGCAGTCCCGCCAGGTGGGCGCCGCAACCCAGGGCGCGCCCGATGTCCTCGGCCAGCACCCGAATATAGGTCCCCTTGCTGCAGCGCACGTCCACCTCGAACAGGCTCTCGCCATCGAAGCCCAGCAGGTCGAGCTCGAAAATGGTCACCCGCCGCGGCGCCCGCTCGATCTCCACTCCCCTGCGTGCGTAGTGGTAGAGGGGCCGCCCCTGGTGTTTGAGGGCCGAGTGCATCGGCGGCACCTGCTCGATCTCGCCCACGAAGCGGCGCAGCACTGCCTGGAGGGCGTCCAGACTGACCCGCACCGGCTGGGTTGCCAGGATCCGACCTTCGGCATCTCCGGTGTCCGTGGTCTGACCAAGGCGGATCTGGGCCCGGTAGCGCTTGTCGGCATCGGTCAGATACTGGGCGAACTTGGTGGCTTCCCCGAAGCAGATGGGGAGCAGGCCGCTGGCGATGGGGTCGAGATTGCCCGTGTGGCCGGCCTTGGCGGCACGGTAGAATCGCTTGACATGCTGCAGGGCGCCATTGGAAGTGACGCCCACGGGCTTGTCCAGCAGCAACACGCCATCGACGGCGCGTTTTTCGCGCTTCTCGCCTGCCATCACCTGCCTACTGGTCGCGGTGACGCTTGGCGTCTTCCGCCACGGCGGCATCGATCAGCTGATCGAGCCGCATGCCCCGCTCGATGGAAGTGTCGTGCACGAAGTGCAGCTGCGGCATGACCCGCAGCTTGATGCGCTTGGCCACCTCGCTGCGCAGGAAACCGGCCGCGGACTGCAACCCCTTGAGGGCTTCCTGTACCCGCGCCTCATCGCCCAGCAGGCTGAAGTACACCTTGGCATGGGCGTAATCGCTGCTGACCTCCACATCCGTGATGGTCACCATGCCCACGCGCGGGTCCTTGAGCTCCAGACGCAGGAGATCCGCAAGCTCACGCTGGATCTGTTCGGCCACTCGACGCGGACGGGTAAAGTCTTTTGGCATAAATCAGGCTGCCTTGACCGGCTTCACAGGGAGCGCGCCACCTCGACCACCTCGAACACCTCGATCTGGTCGCCTTCGCGGATGTCGTTGAAGTTTTTGATCGACAGACCGCATTCGAAGCCGGCCTTGACTTCCTTGACGTCTTCCTTGAAGCGCTTGAGGGAATCCAGCTCGCCGGTGTGAATCACCACGCCATCGCGGATAACGCGCACCATGGCGCCACGCCTGACCACACCTTCCAGCACGTAACAGCCGGCCACCGTCCCCACCTTGGAGATGCGGAACACCTGGCGCACTTCCACCAGGCCGATTTCCTGTTCCTTCTTCTCGGGAGCCAGCATGCCAGACATGGCTGCCTTGATCTCGTCCACCGCGTCGTAAATGATGTTGTAGTAGCGCACGTCCACGCCGGAACTCTGGGCCAGCTTGCGTGCCTGGGCATCGGCACGCACGTTGAAACCGATGATCACGGCCTTGGAAGCCAGCGCCAGGTTGACATCGGATTCGGTGATGCTGCCCACCCCACTGTGGATGATGTTGACTTTCACCTCGGGCGTGGAAAGCTTGCTCAGGGCATGGGTCAGGGCTTCCTGGGAACCCTGCACATCGGCCTTGATGATGAGCGCGAGGGTCTTCACCTCGCCCTCGGCCATCTGCTCGAAAATGTTTTCCAGCTTGGCCGCCTGCTGCTTGGCCAGTTTCACGTCGCGATACTTGCCCTGACGGAACAGGGCGATCTCCCGCGCCTTGCGCTCGTCCAGCACGACGATGGCTTCTTCGCCCGCCTGGGGCACATCGGAAAGACCCAGAATCTCCACTGGAATGGAGGGCCCCGCCTCTTTTACCGGGCGGCCGTTCTCATCGAGCATGGCACGCACGCGGCCAAAGGCGGTGCCGGCCAGCAGCACGTCACCCTGGCGCAACGTGCCGGACTGCACCAGGATGGTCGCCACCGGACCCCGCCCCTTGTCGAGCCTTGATTCGATCACCAGTCCTTTGGCGGGACAATCGCGCGGTGCCTTGAGATCCAGCACCTCGGCCTGCAGCAACACGCGTTCCAGCAGATCGTCTATGCCCTGCCCGGTCTTGGCAGACACTTCCACGAACATGGTGTCGCCACCCCATTCCTCGGGTACCACGCCCTGGGCGGACAGTTCCTGCTTGACGCGCTCGGGATTGGCCTCGGGTTTGTCGATCTTGTTGATCGCCACCACCAGCGGCACGTTCGCCGCCTTGGCGTGATGAATCGCCTCGATGGTCTGGGGCATCACGCCGTCGTCGGCGGCGACGACCAGGATCACGATGTCCGTCGCCTTCGCACCCCGGGCGCGCATGGCGGTGAAGGCTTCGTGGCCCGGCGTGTCCAGGAAGGTCACCACCCCGCGCGGCGTCTGCACATGATAGGCGCCGATGTGCTGGGTAATGCCACCCGCCTCGCCGCTGGCCACCCGCGTACGGCGGATGTAGTCGAGCAGCGACGTCTTGCCGTGGTCC
>JBBFMG010000134.1:0-6638 GCA_037478575.1 Burkholderiales bacterium
CCCGTTCCGCCCTTTGGCTGCCGGGCGTGGCGCAGGTGCGCAACCCCAGGCTGCTGGCAGCCTTGCGGGGGAGCCTGGCGGCAGCGGGTGTGGAAATCGTCGAGCAGGTGGGCGAGGTGCGCCTGCAGGTCGCGGGAAATCGGGTGGAGGCGGTGGCGGGCGATGGCGGTCGCCGCTGGCTGGCGGGTACCTACATTCTCAGTGCCGGGGCCTGGAGTGGCCGCCTGCTCGAGGCGTTGGGCGTGCCTGCGCCCGTGTATCCCGTGCGTGGCCAAATGGTGCTGTTTCGCATTCCGCCCGGGCGGCTCAACCGGATGCTGCTCCAGGCGGGGCGTTATGTGATTCCCCGGCGGGATGGCCACGTGCTGGTGGGCAGTACCCTGGAGGAGGCCGGGTTTGACAAGTCCGTAACCGAAGCGGCCCGGAACGAGCTGATGGCGCTGGCGCAAACCCTGGTGCCGGCCCTGCGTGGCCAGGCGCCGGTCGCCCAGTGGGCGGGGCTGCGGCCGGGGAGCCCGGACAACGTGCCCCTCATCGACCGCCATCCCACCGTGGCCAACCTGTGGGTGCACACGGGCCATTTCCGCTATGGCGTGACCATGGCGCCCGCGTCCGCCCGGCTGCTGGCCGATCTGCTGCTGGGACGTGCGCCTCTGCTGGACCCGGCGCCCTACGCCTGGCGCCAGGGGGCTCTACAGTCTTCCCGTTTCAAGCCGATGAATTAGACACGGTCCAAATCCTCGGCTATCATAAGCGTATGAAAAAGCATTACTATTCCCGCGACGAGATCGCGGGTTTGTTGCGGGCCCACGGCATCAATCCGACCCATCAGCGGATCGAGATTGCCTACGCCCTGTTCGGACGTCAGGCGCACCTGTCTGCCGACCAGATCATGGCCATCGTCAACGACCGCCACAGCGAGACGTCCAAGGCCACGGTGTACAACACCCTGAACCTGTTCAAGCAGCACAAGCTGATCCGCGAAGTGATCGTGGACCCGAACAAGGTCTTTTACGACCCCAACACGGAGCCCCATCATCACTTCTACAACGTTGCCACCGGCGAGCTCACGGACATCGACGGCGCCGAGGTGCGCATCGAGGGCCTGCCGCCTCTGCCCCCGGGGCTCGCTGCCGAGGGAGTGGACGTCATCGTGCGCATCCGCCCCGCCGCCTGAGCGGTTTGCCTAAGCCCCGCGCCAAGCCCTATAATCCGCCCTTTCCGCCGGTGTAGCTCAGCTGGTAGAGCAGCGCATTCGTAATGCGCGGGTCGGGAGTTCGAATCTCTTCACCGGCACCAATCCTCCCGCCCTGGCTTTGACAGGGCATTTCCCCTTGCCTACACTGCGGCGTTGCGACGTCATTCCCCGAGCGAGTCCCGCCGTGCTGATCAGTGAAATCCTTTCCCTCAAGGGCAATGAAATCGTCTCCGTGCCCCCGGACTGCACCGTGCAGGAAGCCGTGGCGCGCATGGTGGAGAAGGACATCAGTTCCGTCGTGGTGATGGAGGGTGGCACCATGGTGGGGCTGCTCACCGGCCGCGACCTCCTGCGCGGCATGCACGAGCGGGGTTGTGACCTGGGGCGTCTCAAGGTGAGCGAGGTGATGGTGACCGAACCCATCATCGGCAATCCGGACGACACCGTGGATTACGTGCGCGGCGTCATGACGGAAAACCGCATCACCCATCTGCCGGTGATGGAGGGAGAACGGCTGCTGGGCATCATTTCCTTTCACGACGTGGCCCGAGCCTGTCTGTCCGAAGCCAAGCTGGAAAACCGTCTGCTCAAGCGCTACATCCGCCACTGGCCCGAGTAGGGCCTGTCGGGTTTCCGACAGGGGTGGCGCGCCCACGCCGTCGGTCCTTCGTCGCCAAGAGACAACGTCCTGATTGCACAATGTTTTTGTGGTCTGGCCGGACCCGCGGGATGGTGGCATGTTTTCTGCTAGCAAGGTGGTGATGCCTCCCCGGAGCGTTCTGTGTTCGAGTTTTTCTCCTTCAAGCGCAAGCCGACGGACCCCCTGACCGACGTCCAGTCCGCCACACGCTGGATGCAGGAGCTGCCCCTGGGCGATCTGTATGCCGCCAATGAGCGGCTGGTGCAGACCCTGCGTGAATACAACCGGCAACAGCTGCCGGCAGGCAGGGAGCGCATCGCGGCGCTGCTCACTCTCGACGAGGGCGCGCAGGAGATCCTGCGCGGGCTGCACGGACAGTACCTGCTCAATCCACGCATGTCGCGCGCCGTGGAGAGCCGGCTGTGGAATGCGGTGTTCGCCTATTACCAGGAGATTTTGCATGCCTACCACGCGCTGGTGATGGACTATGTGGGCAATCCCAGCGGCAGCAGGGTGAAGGCGTCCCTCCCGCTCATTCTTGCGCGCACCGTTCATTACATCGGGCTGGATGCCAAGTGGTGCTACTTCCGCTACGAGCGGGTCAATCCCAAGCTGTGGAAACGCCTCAACAAGCTCTACCACCTGGCGGAATACGAAGAAATCGAGCGCGAGCCGCTCAAGCTGTACGAGACTAGCGACGAGCGCGGCACCAGCATCGTTGGCCGCTATCTGCGTATCCTGATGCGGGACGTGATCAACAACGGCACCCTCTTGCCGCGCCAGATCGACCTGGTGGACCAGTGGCTTGCGGACCTCACCCGTGAGCTGGTGCTGGAAAAGCAGTTCAAACCCGCGCGACACACCTTCTACGTGGATCTGGCGGAGGCCCGCGGCGCGCGCCGGGTGCGTCGCCTGGAACCCTCGGAAACCAAGCGTTACTGGGATACCTTTGCCCTGAAGGCCCATATCGACATGATTCGCGCCAGGCTCATGGCGGGCGAGGCGCCGGCTCGGCTCGGGCTCACCGAAGACTGCAAGCTCCCTGCCTGTCTGGAGCTTCTGGACAAGGTGGCGGCCCTCTGGTCACCCACGGTGAAGCGCGCCCAGCGCGCCCACGAGCGCAAGCGGCTCATGCAGCAGATCGAGGTGGTGCGGGGGCTGGACATGATCTGCGCCAACGTCAAGCTGGACAACGACCAGGTGCAACTGGGCGCCGCGGGCGACGGCCTCACCTACGAGGAGATGCTGGACATGCACCTCTACGGTTTCGTCACCCAGCGCACGCGGATGAAGCTCGCCCAGGCGCGGGAAGGCCAGCGGCCGCCCCTGCAGGAACATGAGCGCTGGATCGTGGAAAACGAAAGCGAAGGCGGTTTCGGCGCCCTGATCAACGCAGAGCAAAACGACTGGATTCGCCTGGGCAAGCTGGTGGGCGTGAAGCCGGAACGGCAGGGACGCTGGGTGGTGGCGGTGATCCGGCGCCTGGTGCACGTCAGTGCCGACCAGTATGCAGTGGGTCTGCAGATCATCTCCCAGCAGCCGGTAGCCCTGTTGTTGCGCGCCACCCACGAGCAGGGGTCCGGCTATACCATCGACGGTGTGGATGCGGTGGACGTGGTGCTGCCCATTCCCGCCCTCTACATCAAGGGTGAGCGGGAAGCCGGCCAGCCTGACAGCCTGATCCTGCCCAGCGCCGAATTTGCCAGTGGCCGCCATTTGTGGTTCAGTCTGCGGGGCACCACCTACCACATCGCCCTTAACCAGGCGTTGGAGCGCGGCGACGACTGGCTGCGTGTGACCTTTCGCCTCGTGACCAAGGTGCCCGCCGCGGGCGAGACCGTGCGCGGCTGATTCAGGCCAGCACCTGCCGCAGCCAGTCGCCGATGTCGGCGAGTTCTTCCGCGCACACCGTATGGGCCATGGAGTAGGTGTGCCATGCCACGGGATGCCCCAGGGCCTCGAGTCGCCGGCGGCTGGCCTCGGCCAGGGTGAGGGGGACGATCCCATCCTGGCTGCCGTGGGCCATGAAGATGGGAAGATCCCGGTTGGCAGGCGCCGCCTCATCGGGCAGGGTCCCGGCGAGGGGCAGATAAGTGGAGAGCGCCAGCACCCCGGCCAGGCGCGCGGGATGGCGCAAAGCCGTGAACAGGGCCACGGCGCCGCCCTGGGAAAATCCCGCCAGCACCACCTGCCGCGGCGCGATGCCGCGCCCCGCCTCCCTTGCGATCAACTCTTCCACCCTGCGGGCGGAGGCGCGCAGGCCCGCCTCGTCCTCCGGTGCGCCGGGCCCGATGGCGATGATGTCATACCACGCAGGCATCACGTAGCCGTTGTTCCAGGTTACCGGCATCATGGGTGCGTGAGGGAACACGAAACGCAGGTCGGGCAACCCGTGCAGGTTAAGCTCCCTGACGATGGGTACGAAGTCGTAACCGTCTGCGCCCAGACCATGCAGCCAGATTACGCTGGCGCCGGGGCGGGGGCCGGTCGTGACCTCGACGGGCGGTGGCGTGTCTGCCATGGTGGAGGGGATGACGGTGAAACCGGCGCTTGGCCTGGGTGGCCCGTCCTCAGGCGTGATGGCGCGCGAGCACCTCGAAGGTCACCCGTGCGTAGTCATCGCCGACGGCCAGCGCCTGTTGCAGGCGGATGGTATAGGCTTTGCCCTGGGCCTCCAGGCGCAGCAGCCGGCCGGGCTCGTATTCCTGGCGGGCGAGCAGCAGACTGCGCGGTTGCTGGGCCTCCGGCAATTCCATGAGGTAGATGCCATCGGTGCGCTGTGGCGCATGCTCCCCATTGGGCAGGGTGAGGAGGTCCACCGGGATGGGGGTCTGGCTCAGGGTTTCGATGCCTACATAGGTCTTGGCAGAGGGGTTCTTGTTGATGCGCCGCACCACGCCGATGAGGAAATGGCGCGCGCTGTCCGGTTTGAGTCCCACCAGCGTGCCGATCTTCAGGGGCTGGGCGTTGACATCCGTGGTGGCGCCGCAGCCGGACAGACTCTCGTTTTCCATGACCCACTTTTCGAGCTGCGGCTGAAACAGATGGGGCTCGCTCTGGGTGGTGGCATCGATGGGGGTACCCCCCACGGTGTAACCGGTGACCTGATAGTCGATCAGCGGCCCCGTGGGACGGCGCCGGCGTTTCTTGGTTCCCGGCCTGAGCTGGGCGACGATGTCGTGGAAGCCCTGCACGACCTGCACCACCTTCACCTGGGGTTTGCGCTCGTGCTTGCGCTCCACATTCTTGCGTGACCAGCGGTTCCTGACCAGCTCGATCAGATCCAGGCACTGGGGCAGCCGGCAGTCTTCGGTGAGTCCGATGCGTGCGGGCACCTCGCCTGCCCTCAGCTGTTCCAGCGCTTTTTCGATCTGCACCAGCAGCAGGCCGACGCCAAAGTAGCGGTATTTCTCCCCCAGCATGTTGCGCCGCAGGGCTCGCGCCGGTTTGGTGTCACCCAGGTTGACCGCATACAGCTGACGGTGGGGACGGAACTCCTGTTCCAGTGCAACACTCTTGGCCCACTGGTCCAGCCAGCGATCCACCAGGTCGATCTGGACGGGCAGCAGGCTGTCGGGGCTGACCAGCTGCAGCAACTGCGCGTGCAGGTACTGGGCAACGCAGCTGGTTTCCAAATCCGTGTCGGGGAAGGGCCTGTAGAGATTCTTCTCGAAACCCTCGCGCTCCGCGAACAGGTAGAGCCGGTTGAGGTTGCGCCACACCGTGGCCTCCACCGGCAGATAGCGCAGATGCGCCCACTTTGCCTGCATGCCGTAGTAGTACAGCCCGCGCAGGGTAATCACGTGGATCTGTGGCCAGAACTTGCTCACGGGGTCCTGGGCGAAACTGCGGATGCAGATCTGGTAGGCGCTCGCCATCTCCTCCCAAAAGCTCAGAATGGTGGCGAGGTAACCCTTTTCCGGCGCGTGGGGCAGATCGATTACCGCCAGATAGTCGCGGCAGAGCTGAGCCTGCAGGCCCCGTGCCTTCTCGTCCAGATACATCACCACCCGGATGCGCTCCTTGAGCGACATCTTCCGGTTCTCGTTGAGAGAAGTGAGGGCCTTGACGATTTCCGTCTGGGCCTGGTGCACATCGGCCAGGGGCAATTCCTGCACCCACACTGTGGCGGACTTCAGATTGCCCACCGGGTCGTCGGAACGCTTGCGCAGGATCGCGCTGATCAGACCGCTGAAGTCGAACATGGTGGTGAACGTCGGAGCCGGCCGCTGCGACCGCCTGAATTTTTTGTAACCTGTGAGGTTAGCGCATGCCAAAGGAATAGACAATAGGCGCGCCGGCAAGGGCTGGGGTGGGCTTCCCGGGGAGCGCTTGGAGGACAGCCAAACTGGACGGCCGAAAGCCAAAAGGGCTCGCGCCGGCAGTCAGACGCCGCTTTCTTTGTCCCCGTAGTCCACCAGCTGCCAGGTGACCTCGACGGGGGTCTCTTCTGTGCGGCCCAGGAGGCCTTTGAGTCCGGGCGCGGGGCGGCTGGCCAGGCCATAGGGCATGGGGGCGCCCCGGGGGATGAAGCGGCGGCGCGGGGTGAGGTTTGCCTCTTCGTTCAGGCATTGCCACAGGCCGCTTTCGGGGCAAAGGGTGCGGCTGGTGACCTGGGTGCCCAGGGGCAGGCGCGGCGGCGGGGTGACGGCTGCTCCCTTGCCGGGCCCCGTGGGCCGCAGGCGGATGGAATTGACGATGGTGTCGAACAGACGGATGGCCTGCTCGTCGGTGAGGGAGGGGGGGACGTAACGCTCGCCCGTCTTGCGTCCATCGCCCGTCATGAATTCCAGGCTGATC
>JBBFMG010000135.1:0-6633 GCA_037478575.1 Burkholderiales bacterium
GGCCTGGTCTCGCCCATGCAGCCCAATGGCAACCGGGACGTGCTGGTGCCGGAGCGGGAGTAGCCAGCCGCCGGCGTGACGATCCTATGGAGCGTAGCGGGAACGGTTGAAGCGGCCTGCCCTTGCCCGCTGTCGCGATGGGCGCCCCGGCTGGCCACCATTGGGAAGCGGGACGGGGGAAGCCTCGGGGCAATTCCCAGCTGGGCGCCGTTTTTCGGCGCAGGGCGCCTGCGATCATGGGCTAGCCCGTTCTTGCGCAGTCTGTGTACACAAGGACTTTTTTATGCGATTCCTGATGGCTGCATTGTGGTTCCTGGCATCGGTTGCCCATGCCGGAGCCATCGACAGCCTGCGTGCCTTCGTGCGCGAGACGCAGTCGGCCCGGGCGCAGTTTTCCCAGGTGGTGCTGGACCGCGCCGGCCAGCCGCGCCAGCAGGCCGCGGGGGTGATGGTGTTCGCCCGGCCGGGGCGCTTCCGCTGGACGTATGACAGCCCCTACCAGCAGGTGATCGTGGGCGACGGCACGAAGCTCTGGGTGTACGACAGGGACCTGGAGCAGGTGACCGTCAAGCCCCTGGGCGAGGCGCTGGGCAGTTCGCCGGCGGCCCTGCTCGCCGGGGACAACGAGATCGAAAAATTCTTCACCCTGCGCGAGGCCGGCAGCCACCAGGGGCTCACGTGGCTGGAAGCGGTTCCCAAATCCCGCGACACCACCTTCGAGTACATCCGCATGGGCTTTTCCGGCAGCACCCTGCGCGAGATGGAACTCAGGGACAGCTTCGGCAACCGCACGCTGATCCGCTTCGAGCGCATCGAGCGCAATCCGCGCCTGGACCCCGGCCTGTTTCGCTTCACGCCCCCCAAGGGGGTGGATGTCATCGGTGAGTGACCTGTTCACCGTCAAACCCGCTGCGCCGCTGGCGGAACGTCTGCGTCCGGCCAGCCTGGACGAGGTGATCGGCCAGCGCCATCTGCTGGGGCCGGGCAAGCCCCTGCGGCTTGCCTTCGAGGCGCGCCGGCTGCATTCCATGATCCTGTGGGGCCCGCCGGGAGTGGGCAAGACCACCCTGGCACGGCTCATGGCCCATGCCTTCGATGCGGAATTCATCGCCCTTTCCGCCGTGTTCTCGGGGGTGAAGGACATCCGCGAGGCCATCGCCCGGGCGGAAGCGGCGCTTGAGCAGCAGGGGCGCCACACCATCCTGTTCGTGGACGAGGTGCACCGCTTCAACAAGGCCCAGCAGGATGCCTTCCTGCCCTATGTGGAGCAGGGCCTGGTCACTTTCATTGGCGCGACCACGGAGAATCCTTCCTTCGAGGTCAACGGGGCGCTGCTCTCCCGCGCCCAGGTCTATGTGCTGGAACCGTTGGGCGAGGCGGAACTGGGCGAGCTGTTCGACCGGGCCTTGCGCCTCGCCTTGGGCGAACTCACCTTCGAGCCGGCTGCCCGGGAGCGCATCATCGCCTATGCCGATGGCGATGCGCGGCGCCTGCTCAACCTGCTGGAACAGGTGCATACCGCGGCCCAGGCGGCGGGACGCCGGGAGGTGGACGAGGCATTCGTGGCCAATGCCCTTGCCCGCAGTGGCCGGCGTTTCGACAAGGGCGGCGAAGCCTTCTACGACCAGATCTCCGCCCTGCACAAGTCGGTGCGGGGCTCCAATCCGGATGCCGCGCTGTACTGGTTCGTGCGCATGCTGGACGGCGGCGCCGATCCCCTCTACCTTGGGCGACGTCTGGTGCGCATGGCCAGCGAGGACATCGGCCTGGCCGACCCGCGCGCCCTGCGTCTGGCGCTGGATGCCGTGGAGACCTATGAGCGGCTGGGTTCGCCCGAAGGGGAGCTGGCCCTGGCCGAGGCCGTGCTGTATCTGGCCTGTGCGCCCAAGAGCAACGCGGTGTATGTCGCGTATAATGCCGCGCGCGAATTCGTCGCCCGCGATGGCTCGCGTCCGGTCCCGCTCCATCTGCGCAATGCCCCCACCCGGCTGATGAAGGAGCTGGGCTACGGCAAGGCCTATCGTTACGCCCATGACGAGCCCGAGGCCTATGCTGCCGGCGAAAACTATTTCCCGGAAGGCATGCCCGGGGTGCGCTTCTACGAGCCCACGCCACGCGGGCTGGAAGGCAAAATCGCCGAGCGCCTGGCGCATCTGCGGGAGCTGGATCGCAAGGCGAAGAAATAGTCATCCAGCACAGCAGCAGGGGACAGGCCTGAGTCGGGGCGCGTGAATCGTCCGCTAGGCCGGCGCTGCCTGGTGCGACCGGCCTTGCCGGTCGTGCACCACCCCCATGGTGTCTGTGCCTGCCAACAGGAAAACCAACCATGCTCGACATCCAACTCCTCCGCAACGATCTCGAGGGCGTGGCCCGGCGGCTGGCCACCCGGGGTTTCGTATTCGACGTCGCCCATTTCCAGGCACTGGAACAGGAGCGCAAGACCGTGCAGACCCGCACCCAGGAACTGCAGGCGCGGCGCAATGCCCTGTCCAAACAGATCGGCGCGGCCAAGGGCCGGGGCGAAGACGCGTCGGCCCTGATGGCGGAGGTGGCGGGGCTGGGCGACGAGCTCAGGAGCCTGGAGGAGAAGCTCGCCTACGTCCAGGCGCGCATGCACGAGCTGCTGGCGGGCGTGCCCAACCTGCCCCATGAATCGGTGCCGGTGGGGCAGTCGGAGGCGGACAACGTCGAGGTGCGTCGCGTGGGCACGCCGCGCGTATTCGATTTCCCGGTCCGGGATCATGTGGATCTGGGGGAGGGGTTGGGGCTTCTGGACTTCGCCACCGCGGCCAAGCTGTCGGGCTCCCGGTTTACGCTGATGAAAGGCGCGCTGGCACGCCTGCATCGGGCGCTGGCCCAGTTCATGCTGGACGTGCATACCCGGGAGCACGGCTACACGGAAGTGTATGTGCCCTATCTGGTCAATGCCGAAAGCATGTTCGGCACCGGACAGCTGCCCAAGTTCGAGGCCGACCTGTTCGCCACCTACAAGGGCGAGAACGAAAAGCTCTATCTCATCCCCACGGCGGAAGTACCGGTCACCAACATGGTGCGCGATACCATCCTGAAGGCGGATGAGCTGCCCCTGAAGCTGGTGGCCCACACCCCCTGTTTCCGCTCAGAGGCCGGTTCCTACGGTAAGGACACGCGGGGCATGATCCGCCAGCATCAGTTCGACAAGGTGGAGCTGGTGCAGATCGTGGAACCGTCGCGTTCCTATGCGGCGCTGGAAGAACTCACGGGCCACGCGGAAGCCATCCTGCAGAAGCTGGAGCTGCCCTACCGCGTGGTGGCCCTGTGCACCGGCGACATGGGGTTTGCCGCCGCCAAGACCTATGACCTGGAAGTCTGGTTGCCGGGCCAGAACACCTACCGGGAAATTTCCTCCTGCTCCAACTTCGAGGCGTTCCAGGCCCGCCGCATGCAGGCCCGGTTCCGGGGCGACAAGGGCAAGCCCGAACTGGTGCACACCCTGAACGGCTCCGGCCTGGCGGTGGGACGCACCCTGGTGGCGGTGCTGGAGAACTACCAGAATCCGGATGGCAGCATCAGCGTACCCGGCGTGCTGCGTCCCTATCTGGGCGGGCTGGAACGCCTCAGCGCCGGCTGAGCCGCATGTCCCCGCCGTTCCGGCCGAAGGGCGACAGGGGCGGTTTGTAGGCGGGCTGGAACTTGAGCAGGATGTCGTAATAGGTGCGGATGTTCTCGGTGAGGATCACCGCCTCGCCGCCGCGCGCATAGCCATGCTTCACCGTGCCGTGCCACTGGGCGCGCGCCAGCAGGGGCAGCGTCTTTTTGAGATCGGCCCAGGAATCCGGATTCAGGCCCTGGCGCTGGGCCAGGATGCGGGCATCTTCCAGATGACCCATTCCCACGTTGTAGGCGGCCAGCGCCATCCAGGTGCGATCCGGTTCCGGCACGCGCGCCGGCAGGGCCTCCTTCAGGCTCAGCAGATATTTCGCGCCCGCGAGGATGCTCTGGGCGGGATCCAGCCGGTCGGTGACACCCATGTGGTCGGCGGTCTGTTCGGTGAGCATCATGATGCCGCGCACATTGGTGGGGGAGGTGGCCAGTGGATCCCATTTCGACTCCTGATAGCCCAGGGCCGCCAGCAGACGCCAGTCGATTCCGGTGATTTCCTGCGCCTGCTGGAACAGGGCGCGGTAGCGCGGCAGCAGCCGGTTCATGCGGGCCAGGAATTCGATCACGTCGGCCGCCTCCAGCCGTTCGATGTGGCCGTAATAGCGGTCGAGCAGCCGCGCCAGGGTGCCGTCGCGCCGGATGCGCGCGAAGAATTCCACCGCCTTGCGGTATAGCCAGGCATCGCCGTCCTTGGCGAAGGCCCAGGCCAGCTCCTCCGGCGGCCCCAGGTCGAAGGCGACCGCCAGCCGGGGGTGATACCGTTGGGCGAGCAGGACGATGTGGGAGTCGGCAACCGCATAGTCGATTTCGCCTTCGGCCACCCGGCGCAGAAGTTCCTCGCTGTCGTGATCCGGCACTTCCTCCCAGGCCAGTCCCGGATATTTGCGCTGGGCGCGGCGCAGGCTTTCCACGTAGCTGCTGCCGGCCACCACCTGCAGGCGTTTGCCGACCACGTCGGCCAGGCTCTTTGGGCGGGGCGCGTCGCTGCGGTAGACGAGCTGTTCGCGCACCGTCTGGTAGGCCGGCCCGAACAGTACATGCTTCTTGCGTTGGTCCGTAATGGTGAGTCCCGCCGCAGCGAGATGGGCCTGACCCGAGGTCAGCGTGGGCAAAATCTCCGGAAACGGCACCACGATCCAGCGCACCCGGAGTCCCAGCTCATCCGAGAAGAGTTGCACGAGGTCGTGTTCCAGCCCGACGGGATTGCCGTCCGCGTCCTCGTAGTAGGTGGTGGGGCCATTGCGGGTGACCACCACCAGCTCGCCGGTCTCGCGCGCGGGCTTGAGCGGCTCCGGCGCGCGGCCGCAGGCCGCGAGCAGGAGGCAGAAACCGATGAGGGCCAGGCCACGCATGATGGCGGCAAGTTTCGCCGAGCCGCCGGCCGTTGTCCACGGCGCCCGCTCAGGCGGCCAGCAGCTCGCGCAGGGTGAGGGCATCGGCGACTGCGTGGGCGGCTTCGTCGTTGTCGAAATACACATAGGCCCGGGTTACTGGCGCCTGGCGCAGCCATTCGGCCCAGGGCGCGAGGCGGGCTTTGCCATAACGGCCGCGATAGGCGGCGGTGGGGCCGTGCAGGCGCAGGTAGGTGAAGTCCGCGGTGAGGGTGCGTGGCGCAGTGTAACCGGCGAGATCGTAGATGCACCAGGCTGCGTTGTGGGCAGCAAGCAGATCCAACACCGGCGGGCAGTGCCAGCGGGGATCCCGGAATTCGAAGGCCACCTGCCAGTGGCGTGGCAGCAATTGCAACAGGCGTGCCAGGCGCCCGGGATGGGGCGCAAAGCGTGGCGGCAACTGGAACAGCACCGGCCCCAGCCGCTCGCCCAGGCCCGTCACCGCCTCGAGCAGGGGCGGCAGTGTGTGTTCCGGCTCGCCGAGTTTCTTCTGGTGGGTGATGAAGCGGCTCGCCTTCACCGCGAAGCGGAAGTCCGGGGGCACGGCCGCCGCCCAGGCGGCAAAGCGGTCCTGCGTGGGCAGGCGGTAGAAGCTTGCATTGATCTCCACCGTGGTGAAATGGCGCCCGTAGAAAGCCAGCCACTGGGACGTGGGCAGTCCCGCGGGGTAGAATCGTCCCTGCCAGTGGCGATAGGACCAGCCTGAGGTGCCGATGTATGCCTGCATGGTGGAAAGGGGCCTGGGCACTGGATACTCTGTTCACCGATTGCAGCAGGTCCCGCCCTGTTTCACCCGAGTATAGGAGGCAAGCGGCCATGACGCTGCACCAGCACGATCCGCAACGCATCATCCAGCTGGCCGAACGTCTGCTGGGCAGCCGCGAGAAGGCCGAGGCCTGGCTCGATCATCCCCGCATCCAGCTGGGCGGGCGCACGCCGCGCGAGATGCTCACCACCCCCGATGGGGTGCTGCGGGTGGAAGAGCTGCTCACGCAGCTGGACGACGATCTCCGGCTTGGAATCGACTGAGGTGGAGCTTCCCGCCATCACCCTCGCGGACCTGCTCACCCGCTATGAGGGCGTGCTGCTGGACGCCTACGGCGTGCTGGTGGGGGACGAGGCCGCCCTGCCGGGCGCGGCGGCACTCATCGACTGGCTGAACGATCACGGCAAGCCCTATCTGGTGGTCACCAACAGCGCCTCGCGCCTGCCCGAGACCGCCGCGCGCCGCTATGCGGGCTTCGGGCTCGACATCCCCCCCAATCGCATCCTCACCTCCGGCAGCCTGCTGGAAGGCCACTTCCGCACCCATCATCTCATTGATGCCCGTTGCGTGGTGCTGGGGCCGGAGGACAGCCGAACCTATGTCGCGCGCGCGGGCGGCCACGTGGTGGGGCCGGCGGAAACGTTCGACGCCCTGGTCATCTGCGACGAAAAGGGCTTTCCCTTCCTGGAAACGGTGGATGCCCTGCTGACCGCGCTGTTCACCCTGATCGACAGTGGCCGCACACCCCATCTGGTGCTGCCGAATCCGGATCTCATCTATCCCACGGGCCGGGGTTACGGACTCACTGCCGGCAGCATCGCCCTGATGATCGAG
>JBBFMG010000136.1:0-6607 GCA_037478575.1 Burkholderiales bacterium
TTCGTCCTCGTCCAGTGGGGCTGGCGCCGGAGCGCGCGCCTTACCCAACTCTGGCCGGCACGCAAGGTGGCACTGGCGGCGGGGGTGACCGCGGCCTTCGGCTATGCGCTGCTCACCGGCTTCGCCGTGCCCGCCCAGCGCACCTTCTACATGGTGGCGGCGGCCGCGCTGGCGGTCTGGCGTGACCGCTACACCTCGCCTTCGCGTGTGCTGGCGTTCGCCCTCGCGGTGGTGGTGCTGCTCGATCCCTGGGCGGTGGGGGCCCCCGGTTTCTGGCTGTCCTTCGGTGCGGTGGCGCTCATTTTCTACGTCACCAGCCATCGCCTGGGCCGCCCGGGACGCCTCAGGGAAGCGGTGCAGGTGCAGTGGGCGGTGACCTTGGGCCTCATTCCGCCCCTTTTGGTGCTGTTCCAGCAGACTTCCCTGGTCTCGCCCGTGGCCAATGCCCTGGCCATTCCCCTGGTGAGCTTCGTGGTCGTGCCCCTCACCCTGGCCGGCGCGTTTCTCGGTCTCGATTTCCTGCTGCACTTGGCCCACGGGGTGTTCGCCCTGGGCATGGTGCCGCTTTCCTGGCTGGCGGAGCTGCCGGCGGCCGTGTGGCAGCAGCATGCGCCACCCCTGTGGACCGCCGTGGCGGCCATGGCTGGTGTGGCGTGGCTGCTCGCTCCGCGCGGCGTGCCGGGACGATGGGCCGGGGCCTGCGCCTGCCTGCCCATGTTTCTGCTGGCGCCGCCGCTCCTGCCGGCGGGGGTGCTGGAAGCCACGGTGCTGGATGTGGGACAGGGACTGGCGGTGCTCCTGCGCACCCGCGAGCATGCCCTGCTGTTCGATGCGGGTCCCCGCTTCGGTCAGGACGTGGACAGCGGCAGCCGCATCGTTCTGCCCCATCTGCGCGCCGCGGGCGTGAAGCGGCTGACCGGCTTCGTGGTATCCCACGCCGACAACGATCACGCGGGTGGCGCGGCGTCGGTGCTGGATGGCGTGCCCGTGGGCTGGTTCATGGCGTCCCTGCCGGCGGGCGACCCCCTGCTTGTGCGCCGCACGGACGCGCTGCCCTGCCTGGCGGGCGCCCATTGGCGCTGGGATGGCGTTGACTTCCGCGTGCTCCACCCCTCGGTGCAGGCGCTCACCGCCTACCGCAAGGCCAATGACCGCGGCTGCGTGCTCCAGGTGGAGGCCGGCGGGCGGCGGCTCCTCATCGCCGCGGACATCGAGGCCCGCGCGGAACGGGAACTGGTGGCGCGTTTCGGGCCGCTGCTTGCCAGCGAGGTGCTGGTGGTGCCCCATCACGGCAGCCGCACCTCCTCCAGTGTGGAGTTCATCGCCAGTGTGGCGCCGGACTGGGCGGTGTTCACCGTGGGCTACCGCAACCGCTTCGGTCATCCCAAGCCCGATGTGGTGGAACGCTACCGGCTGTTTGGCAGCCGCCTGCTGCGCAGCGACGAAAGCGGGGCGGTGACCTTCCGGCTCGGGCCGGAAGGCATCGACGTGATTGAGGAAAGAAAAGCACACCCCCGCTACTGGCGCAGCGGGGAGACCGGGACGGGATTTACTGCTTCTTCAGGCACTGGCTCATAAACTTTTTGCGCTCATCGCCCTTGAGGCCCTTTTCCTTGGCCTCGCGGCTGCAGTCGGCCATGCGCTGCTGCTGTTCGGTGCGCGCCTTGGCGGGCTCCGCACCGCCCTTGAGACACTGGCTCATGAATTCCTTGCGGGCATCTCCCTTCAGTCCCTGTTTGCCCGCCTCCTCGTTGCAGTGGCGCATGCGTTCCTGCTGCGGGGTGGGGGCTTTTTCTTCCCTGGCATGGGCCGCGGACACGGTGGCCAGGGCGAGCGAGAGGGCGATCAGGATTTTCTTCATGGGTTTTTCTCCTCCAGCGAATGTCATGGGAACAAACAGAACGGGCGATGACAAAGTCATCGCCCGCCATTCTACCGCAACCCGGACGGGTTTACTTGGCGGCCGGGGCACTGCCTTCGCCGGAGGCGGCAGGCTTGTGCACGCGCTTGTGGATGCGCTTGTGGGCCTGCTTCTTGGCCGGGGCAGCGCTCTTGGCCGGGGCGGCGGCGGGTTCGGCCGGCGCGGCCGCGTCGGCGGCGAAGGCGCTGGTGGCCAGGGCGAAGGCGGCGGCGATCAGGGCAGCGAAGAATTTGCTCATGCTAAAGTCCTTTCCTAAACAATCGTTAAACGGAATCGCACGGGAACCGTGCTAAGGTCATCAACGCGCCGGCTCCAGAGTGGTTGACAGCCCGGCGCATGTTTTGGAGGAGCAGTCCATGAAGCGCGTACTGAACCTCGTCCCGGCCGCCCTGGCGGCCCTGGTTCTGGCCGGCTGCGAGGCCGCGGCCCTGACCGCCCTGGGGGTGGGTGCCTCGGCCGGCGTCTCCCACACCCTGAGCGGGATCACCTACCGGACCTTCGCCGAACCCCTGCCCAAGGTGAAGAGCGCGAGCCTGAAGGCCCTGAACCGCATGCAGATCAAGGTCGCCGGCTCTTCGAAGATCGAGAACGGAGAGGCCATCAAGGCCAAGGCCGCCGACCGGGACATCGACATCGAGCTGGAAGCCCTGAGCCCCAGCACCACCCGCATGCGGGTGACGGCCTCCCAGGGACTGCTCAAGGACAGCGCAACCGCCACCGAGATCATCATGCAGACCGAGCGTTTCCTGTGACGCCCGCCTGAAACCACGACGAAAGGAGCTCATCATGGCCACACGGTTTTCCCTGCGAAGCGTCTTTTTCGCCTTGCTGCTGACGGGCCTGGGCAGCAGCTGGGCCACGACGGATACTGATCTGCGCAGCGAGGCGGCGACCCTGGACAGGCTCGCCGCCACCCAGGCGCCCGGCCGGGTGACGAGCCGGTTTGCCGGCGACTTCGCCACCTTCGCCGGCTCCCAGGAGAATGCCGAAGCACTCATTGCGGGCCTGCGCAGCGGCACCCCCATCACCCTGACCAGCCTGTCCGCCACGGGCACCGTCAGCACGACCACCATCACGCCGCCCACCCAGCCCATGGGCTATGGCAACACCTATATCAGCCTGAGTCTGGCCAAGGCCCAGCTCGCGAGCTACGGCATCACGGCGCCCACACCCCAGGAGCTGCAGGCGGCCCTCACCGGCGGCAGCCTGACCGTGACCCGGGTGGCGGCAGACGGCACCGTGACCACCGAGACCGTCACCCTGGAGGGCATCCTCAACCAGCGGGCCGCCGGCATGGGCTGGGGCGAGATCGCCAAGGCCAACGGCTTCAAGCTCGGAGAGGTGGTGAGCAGCATGAAGTCGGCCCAGCGCGCCGTGGCCGCCACCGGCAGCGCCAGCGGCGCTGCATCCACCACCGCCCCGGCTGCCAGCCGCGCAAGCGGGCAAGGCCATGCCTACGGACGGGGCATCACCACGGCGGTGAGTGGCGGTGGCGTGGTTTACGGCAAGCGCTACGGTTCGTCCGAGGTCCGTGGGGTCAAGCCAGGCGTGGCGTCTCAGGCTCAGAGCGGGGGCGCGGGTGTTGGCGGCGGCAGCAGGCTCGCCGCCGCGGGCATGGTCAGCGCGGCCGGTGGCAGCCACGGCAATTCCGCCAACGCACCGGGCCATGGCAAAGCCCGCTGAACGGTGGCCCCGACTGGCGCAGGAAGGCGCGCGGCCGCGGCGGCGCGCATCGCCGCTGCGCCCAGGTCACGCAGGCGCGCCGCCCATCAGTCGATGCGGCCGTCGCGCGCGGCCTTGAGCACCAGCGCGTCGAATTCTTCCGCGCTCATGATGCCATGGGCGGCCACGATCTCCCGCACGGGCTTGCCCGTCTTTTCTGATTCCTTGGCGATCTCCGCCGCCTTCATGTAGCCGATGCGCGTGTTGAGCAGGGTCGCCAGACCCACGCTGGCGTGGATGAACTGGTAACAGCGTTCCCGGTTGATCCGCAGTCCTTTCAGATTCTTTTCCGTCGCCGCGGTAATTGCGTTGGTGAGCCAGTCCATGGCGTCGAACAGGGCGGAGCCCAGCGCCGGCATCATGACGTTGAGTTCGAGCTGGCCTGCCTGGGTCATGGCGGCCACCGCCGCGTCCTGCCCCAGCACCTGGTAGCAGACCTGGTTGAGCATCTCGAACATCACCGGATTGACCTTGCCCGGCATGATGCTGGAGCCCGGCTGCACCGGCGGCAGGGTGATTTCCCCCAGCCCGGTGCGGGGGCCCGAGGCGAGCAGGCGGATGTCGTTGCTGATGCGGGTGAGTTCCAGCGCCAGGCCGCGCAGCGCCGCGGACAGGCGCTGCAGGTCGTACATGGACTGCATCTGGGCGGTGAGGTCGCTCGCCACGATGGGTTCGCCCGTGAGCCGGGCCAGCTCCTCCGCCACCCGTTGGGGATAGCCCGGCGCCGTGTTGAGTCCCGTGCCGGCTGCCGAGCCGCCCAGTCCGATCTCACACAGGCGGGGGCGCACCGCCTGCAGTTCGGCCACCACCCGGCGCAGGGTCCAGCCATAGGCCGCGAATTCGCGCCCGATGGTGGTGGGCACCGCATCCTGCAGATGGGTGCGGGCGCTCTTCACCGTATCCCGTTCCTCGCGGCCGATGCGCTCGAATTCCGCGGCCATCGCCTCCACGGCGGCC
This sequence comes from Burkholderiales bacterium, assembly GCA_037478575.1. Classification (GTDB taxonomy): domain Bacteria; phylum Pseudomonadota; class Gammaproteobacteria; order Burkholderiales; family Thiobacteraceae; genus Thiobacter. The sequence continues at coordinate 4,601 of JBBFMG010000136.1, forward strand.
GTCAGCCGCGGCAGCTTGGCCAGGCAGGCCAGGCGAATGGCGGTGGGAATGGTGTCGTTGGTGCTCTGGCCCATGTTCACGTGGTCGTTGGGGTGGATGGGCTTGTATTCCCCCTTCTTGCCACCCAGCGCGACATTGGCGAGGTTGGCAATCACCTCATTGGTGTTCATGTTGTGGCTGGTGCCGGCGCCCGCCTGGAAACGGTCCACCACGAACTGGTCGAGAAATTCACCCGCCAGGATGCGCTCGCAGGCCGCGACGATGGCATCCCGGCGTTCGCTGTCCAGCCAGCCGGGCTGGCAGTTGGCGCGCGCCGCCGCGAGCTTGATGAGCACATGGGCCCTGATAAAATCGGCGTCCGGCCTGCGGCCGGAAATGGGAAAGTTTTCCACCGCGCGCGCCGTCTGGATGCCGTACCAGGCGTCGACGGGAACTTTGAACTCGCCCAGAGAGTCTTTTTCGATGCGGTAATTCATGGTGGCAGCGTTCCGGCGTCAAAAAATCACATTTTAAGGGAGCAGGGCCGTGTTGCGACGTCTTCTCGCCATTCTCCTTCTTAGCCTGCTGCCCGTTTCCGCTTTCGCCTTCACCGTCACCGATACCCAGGGCAGGACCCACCGGCTCGCCGACTACCGGGGCAAATGGGTGCTGGTCAATTTCTGGGCCACCTGGTGCCCGCCCTGCCTGGAGGAAATGCCGGACCTGCAAACGCTGCACGAGACGCGCAAAGATCTGGTGGTGATCGGCATCGCCATGGACTGGCGGGATCCGGAGTACGTGAAGAAATTCGCCGACGACCTGTTGGTGACCTTCCCCATCGTGCTGGGCAATCCCCGCATCGCGGCGCAGATTGGCCAGGTGCGCGGCCTGCCCACCACCTATCTCTATGATCCCGAGGGCCGCCTTGCCGCCTACAACGTGGGTGCGTTGACGCGGCAGGAAGTGGAAAGTTACATTGCGAAAAAATCGGCGCCGGCGAAGCGATAGGGCGCATCGAAACGAGGAGACGACCATGCTGCGCACCCTGCTCGTCGCGGGCCTGATGCTGGTGAGTTTCACCACGCTGGCCGAAAAGCGGGATGTCAACCAGTACTTCTTCGACCAGAAGCTGGGGGATTTCAAGGCCGAGCTCGCCACGGCCCGGGCCGAAGGCAAGAAAGGCATCCTGCTCATGTTCGAGCAGGAGGACTGTCCCTGGTGCCACCGCATGAAGGACACCATCCTCAACCAGAGCGAAGTGCAGGACTACTTCAAGAAGCACTTCCTGATCTATTCCATCGACATCAAGAACGACCTGGCCATGGTGGACTTCAAGGGCAAGGAGACCACCGAGAAGGCCTTCTCCGCCGAAAACCGCGTGCGTGCCACGCCGGTGTTCCTGTTCTTCGATCTCGACGGCAATCCCATGTACCGTTTCACCGGCGTGGCCAAGGATCCCCGCGAATTCCTGCTGCTGGGGCGCTACGTGGTGGAAGGCACCTACAAGACCACCCCGTTCAACGTTTACAAGAACCAGGCCGGCGTGCAATGAAGCCCGTCCTGCAAGTCCTGGGCGGACTCGCGGCGCTGTGCTGTCTGCTGCAGGCAATCCCTGCCGCCGCGGCGGGCGGCGTGCTCACCCTGGCCGAGGCGCTCAAGGCGGCCGATGCCCCCCATCCCGAGCTGGAGGCGGCGCGGGCGGAGCGTTCCCTGGCAGCGGCCGAGGTCGATCTCGCCGCCGCGCGCAGCGATGCCACCCTCAGTCTGGAAGCCCGCCTGCAGCGGGTACGGCCGGCGCTGCGGCCGGCCGATACTGACTACATTTCCGACAACAGCGTGCGTCTGGTGGCACGCAAGAACCTGTGGGATTTCGGGCGCACCGGCCGCGCCGAGGAGGCTGCCCGCCTGACCCTGGATGCCCGTGACCTCAGCCTGCTGGATCTGCGCGACCAGCGCCGGCTGGACATCATGGCCCGCTATTTCGACGTGCTGCTGGCCGATCTGCGTTACACCGTGGACAACGAATAC
>JBBFMG010000137.1:0-6576 GCA_037478575.1 Burkholderiales bacterium
TGGCTCCTCTTCTACAACACCCAGCGCCCCCACCATCGCCTGGGACAACGAACACCCCTACAATTCCTCCTCCAACATCAACCCGAGTGCCAAAGGTGGTGGACTCATACATCCCCTTGACCGAAGGGCGGCCAAACGATAGTGTTTCACGTTCTTTTCCCAATTTTCCCCAGATTCAGGGCAATCACATCATGGAGCTGACGGGCGCCGAGATCGTCGTGCGCTGCCTGCAGGAGGAAGGCGTGGAATACGTCTTCGGCTATCCGGGTGGCGCGGTGCTGTTCATCTACGACGAGATTTTCAAGCAGAACAAGATCAAGCACGTGCTGGTGCGCCACGAGCAGGCGGCGGTCCATGCCGCCGACGGTTTTGCCCGGGCCTCGGGCAAGGTGGGTGTGGCCCTGGTGACCAGCGGTCCGGGCGCCACCAATGCGGTGACCGGCATCGCGACCGCCTACATGGACTCCATCCCCATGGTCATCATCAGCGGCCAGGTGCCCACCGCAGCCATCGGCATGGACGCCTTCCAGGAAGTGGACATGGTGGGCATCACCCGGCCCTGCGTGAAGCACAACTTCCTGGTGAAGGACGTGCGCGATCTCGCGCTCACCCTGAAAAAGGCCTTTCACATCGCCGCCAGCGGCCGCCCCGGCCCGGTGGTGGTGGACATTCCCAAGGATGTGACCATCCAGAAGGCCGAGTTCGACTATCCGAAGAAAATCGCCCTGCGCTCCTACAACCCGGTGACCAGGGGCCATCCCATGCAGATCAAGAAGGCGGTGCAGCTTCTGCTCTCCGCCAAGCGGCCCTATGTCTATTTCGGCGGCGGCGTGATCCTGGGCAATGCGGCAGACCGCCTGACCCGGCTGGTGAAGACCCTGGGCGTGCCCTGCACCGGCACCCTCATGGGCCTGGGTGGCTTCCCGGAGACCGATCCCCAGTTTCTGGGCATGCTGGGCATGCACGGCACCTACGAGGCCAACATGGCCATGCAGCATTGCGACGTGCTGCTGGCCGTGGGCGCCCGCTTCGACGACCGCGTGATCGGCAATCCCCAGCACTTCTACCAGGAAAAGCGCCAGATCATCCACATCGACATCGACCCGTCCTCCATCTCCAAGCGGGTGCGCGTGGATGTGCCCATCGTCGGTGACGTGGGCAACGTGCTGGACGAAATCCTGAAGCTGGTGCAGACCTCGAAGGAAAAGATCGACCCGGCCGCCCTCAAGACCTGGTGGACCCAGATCGAGCTGTGGCGCGCCAAGAACTGCCTCAAGTACGACCGCGCGGCCAAGATCATCAAGCCCCAGTTCGTGATCGAAAAGCTGTGGGAGGTGACCAAGGGGGATGCCTACATCACTTCCGACGTGGGCCAGCACCAGATGTGGGCGGCGCAGTACTACAAGTTCGACAAACCGCGGCGCTGGATCAATTCCGGCGGGCTGGGCACCATGGGTTTCGGCCTGCCGGCGGCCATGGGCGTGAAGCTGGCCTTCCCGCGCGCCACCGTGGCCTGCATCACGGGCGAGGCCAGCATCCAGATGAACATCCAGGAACTGTCCACCTGCAAGCAGTACCACCTGCCCATCAAGATCATCAACCTCAACAACCGCTACATGGGCATGGTGCGCCAGTGGCAGCAGTTCTTCCACGGCAACCGCTATTCCGAGTCCTACATGGATGCCCTGCCGGACTTCGTGAAACTGGCGGAAGCCTACGGCCATGTGGGCATGCGTATCGAGAAACCCTCGGATGTGGAAGGTGCGCTCAAGGAAGCCTTCAAGCTCAAGGACCAGCTGGTGTTCCTGGATTTCGTCACCGACCAGACCGAGAACGTCTATCCCATGGTGCCGGGCGGCAAGGGCCTGTCCGAGATGATCCTGGCCGAAGACCTCTGAAGAACCATCATGCGCCACATCATTTCCATCCTCATCGAAAACGAAGCCGGGGCCCTGTCGCGTGTGGCGGGACTGTTCTCGGCGCGGGGCTACAACATCGAATCCCTGACCGTGGCCCCCACCGAAGACGCCTCCCTGTCGCGCATGACCATCGTCACCAGTGGCTCGGACGAGGTGATCGAGCAGATCATCAAGCAGCTCAACAAGCTGATCGACGTGATCAAGGTGCTGGACCTGAACGAAGGCGCCCACATCGAGCGCGAGCTGATGCTGGTCAAGGTCAAGGCGGAAGGCGAAGGGCGCGAGGAAATGAAGCGCATGTCCGACATTTTCCGCGGCCGCATCATCGACGTGGCGGACAATACCTACACCATCGAGCTCACGGGCAACGGCAGCAAGCTGGATGCCTTCCTGGAGGCCCTGGACCCGGCGCTGATCCTGGAAACCGTGCGTACCGGCGCCTGCGGCATCGGACGTGGCGCGCGCGTGCTGAAGATTTAGCTTCACCACCGGGGCACAGGGAATACGGAGCCTTCCTGCTCTGCTCTGTGCCTCTGTGTCTCCGTGGTTGATTTTGAAAGGAAAGACCGAAATGAAAGTTTATTACGACAAGGACGCCGACCTCTCCATCATCCGCAAGAAGAAGGTCGCCATCATCGGCTACGGCTCCCAGGGTCATGCCCACGCCCTCAACCTGCAGGATTCCGGTGTCAAGGTGACGGTGGGCCTGCGCAAGGGAGGCGCATCCTGGGACAAGGCCAAGAAGGCCGGTCTCAACGTGAAGGAAGTGGGTGCGGCGGTAAAGGATGCCGACGTGGTGATGGTGCTGGTGCCGGACGAGCAGCAGCCCATGGTCTATGCCAGCGAGATCGAGCCCAACATCAAGAAGGGTGCCGCGCTGGCCTTCGCCCACGGTTTCAACATCCACTATGGCCAGATTAAGCCGCGCGCCGATCTGGACGTGATCATGGTGGCGCCCAAGGGGCCCGGGCACCTGGTGCGCTCCACCTATACCCAGGGGGGCGGCGTGCCTTCGCTGATTGCGGTGCACCAGGATGTCTCGGGCAAGGCGCGCGACATCGCCCTCTCCTATGCCGCGGCCAATGGCGGCACCCGCGGTGGTGTGATCGAAACCACCTTCCGCGAGGAATGCGAGACCGACCTGTTCGGCGAGCAGGCGGTGCTGTGCGGCGGTGTGGTGGAGCTGGTGAAGGCGGGCTTCGAGACCCTGGTGGAAGCGGGCTACGCGCCGGAGATGGCCTATTTCGAGTGTCTGCACGAGCTCAAGCTGATCGTGGACCTCATGTACGAAGGCGGCATCGCCAACATGAACTACTCCATCTCCAACAACGCGGAGTATGGCGAGTATGTCACTGGTCCGCGGGTCATCAACGAGCACTCGCGCCAGGCCATGCGCGAGGCCCTGGCCAACATTCAGAACGGCAGCTATGCCAAGCAGTTCATCCTGGAAGGGCGCATGGGCTATCCCGAGATGACCGCGCGGCGGCGCCTCACCGCGGAACATCCCATCGAGGTGGTGGGGGCCAAGCTGCGCGCCATGATGCCCTGGATCGCCAAGAACAAGCTGGTCGATACCTCCAAGAACTGAACCCCGGATGGCCCTTCAGCAGGCTTGGGGCCAGTGCCCCAAGCCTGCCCCGTCCGGCTGCCCGTCATGTCCCGCTACCCCCATCCCATCATCGCGCGCGAAGGCTGGGCCATTTTGGCCGGCTCGCTCCTGGTCGCTTTGGCCGTGCACCTGTTCGCCGGACGCTGGGCGGCATTTCCCTTCTGGATGTGGGCGGTGTTCGTGCTGCAGTTCTTCCGGGATCCGCCCCGCGTCCCTGCGGCCACGGGGGCGGACGTGGTGCTCTCCCCGGCGGACGGCCGGGTGATCGTGGTGGAACAGACCACGGACCCCTATCGCGACGCGCCCGCGCTCAAGATCAGCGTGTTCATGAACGTGTTCAACGCCCACTCCCAGCGCAGCCCGGTGGCTGGCACGGTGGAGCAGGTGCGCTATTCCCCGGGTGCCTTTGTCAATGCCGCGCTGGACAAGGCTTCGGCCCAGAACGAGCGCAATGCGGTGCTGATGACCGCCGACTGCGGTGTGCCCATCACCGTGGTGCAGATTGCCGGGCTCATCGCGCGCCGTATCCTGTGCTATGCCCGCCCCGGCGACCATCTGGACCTCGGGCAACGCTACGGTTTCATCCGCTTCGGCTCCCGTCTCGACGTGTACCTGCCGCCGGACAGCGCCGTGCAGGTCTCCCTGGGCGAAAAGGTTTACGCGGGACGGACGATGCTCGCCCGTCTGCCGGCGCGCTAGTCGGCACCGGGCCGCTGTGGTTTAATCCGGCACCATGCCCGGCCCCCATCGTCCCCTGATCGACCCCAGCCTGCGCCGCAAGGGCATTTTCCTGCTGCCCAACCTGTTCACCACGTCCGCGCTGTTCGCAGGCTTCTATGCCATCGTCCAGGCGATGAATGGCCGTTTCGAGCACGCGGCCGTGGCCATCTTCGTGGCCATGATCCTGGATGGGCTGGATGGCCGCGTGGCGCGGCTGACCAAGACCCAGAGTCCCTTCGGCGCGGAATACGACAGCCTGTCGGACATGGTGTCCTTCGGCGTGGCGCCGGCGCTGGTGATTTACGTCTGGGCGCTCAAGGATCTGGGCAAGCTGGGCTGGATCGCCGCCTTCGTCTTCTGCGTGGGGGCGGCGCTGCGCCTGGCGCGCTTCAACACCAAGCTGGACGTGGCCGACAAGCGCTGGTTCCAGGGCCTGCCCAGCCCTTCGGCGGCGGCGCTGCTGGCTGGGCTGGTGTGGGTGATGACGGATTACGACATCGTCGGGCGCGACGTGGTCTGGGGGGCTTGGGCCCTCACCCTGTTCGCCGGCCTGAGCATGGTGTCCAACCTGCGCTACTACAGCTTCAAGGAAATCAACATGCGCAAGAGCATTCCCTTCGTGGCGCTCCTGCTCATCGTGGTCGGCTTCGCCCTGCTGGTGTACAAGACCGCCCAGGTGCTGTTCCTGTTCTTCGTGGCCTACGCCCTGTCCGGCTACGTCCTGGCCATCCTCGCCCTGGCCCGGCGCCGAAGCGCCGCCGGACGCGGCCCGCGCTGAGCGCCGGCCGGCGCCGCGCCTTTCCGGCAGGACATGCGGCGTCCTGGCCCGGGGCACAGGGCCCGAGGTACCGGGCGGCGCCCGCAGCCGTGACGGGCCCCGGCCGTCATCCGCCCCGCCAACGAAGCCCTTGCCAAGGCTCAAGTCCCCGCGTTCCGGGCCGCTATAACCGTCTCAGCGACCCAAGATCATGCGGACCCCGAATTTCCACGGCCTCAGGGCCCGGCTCCTGCTTCTGCTGTTGCTCGCCGTCCTGCCAGGACTGGCGGCGCTGGGCTACGACCTGCTCCAGGACTGGCGCAGTGCGCGCGCGGCCGCCGTGGCCCAGGTGCAGGCGCTCGCCGCCCAGGCGGCCCGGGAGCAGCGCCAGGTGGTGGACGAGGCGCGTGTGTTGCTCACATTGCTCGCCGATGTAAAAGCGCGGTCGTTTTGACGTAATTTTGCGCTTGGTTTGACGTATTTCGCGGTCGGTTTGGCGGAGCCTCCAGCCTAGATTGAGACCCCAGCGCTCCAGCCTGATGACTTATAGACCGACAGCACTGCTTCATCCTCGATGTAGGCCAACCAGCCCACTTTTGGCACGTAGTATTCCCACGTGCCGCCGACATAGACGGCGATCTGGCCTGTTTTGCCCGCCCATGAGCCGGTCGCGCCAGATGGGATGATATAGCGGTCGCCAGCCGTCGGGCTTGAGGGTGGGGCCGTCAGGTCGCGGTCTTTGACGGAGAGGCCGACTATCGCGCCAAGCCGCTTCAGGTTGGCGTCCATGCCGGTATGCCAGCCATTTTCGCCAAGCGTCCAGCCGTAGGTGAGTCCGAGATTCGGGTCTGTGCTTGCCATCAGATTCCTCCATAGTAGTTGCCATATTGCAGGCCGTAGCCTGCCCTGTCCGTCTCGATCGCGTGCTTGTATAGGCTGGTGAAGGTGCCGCTGGAATCGGTGCGCGTCGATTCGATCTCCAGCTTGATGCGGCCATCCAGGCTTGCGCCGTCGGTGGCGATCTGGGCGAGCGTCCAGCTTTGGCTTGTCCCGGTCAGGCCGCTGAAGGTCTTGCGCAGCGTGGTGAGCGACGCGCCGCCATAGATGCGGATCGTGGTCGTCTGGCCTGTCTCCGGCGAGATGTTGCCATCGGTCTGCTTGACGACATTGGCCGTTTGGGTCACGCGGTTGCGGTTGGCCCAGGAGATGGTAATGTCGCCCGCCACAGCAGCAGGGTAGGCGGCGCCATTGATCTTGACATTGCCAGGCGGATACGGACGGATGAAGCGCTGCTGGATGCTGCGCGATAGCGTGCTGGCAGAAGTGACACTGAGTTCGCCCCTGCCGGTCTTGGGCAGTAGGCGAAGCTGCGCCGTCTCTCCTGTGACGTATTCGTGGCTGATGTAGTGAGGCTCTACGAAGTAAATCCTTGTTCCTGACGCATGCGCCGCTGGTACGGTATCCAGCACCCCACGGGCGAAGGTTATGGTTGAGCCGGAAATGGCGGTGACCATTAGCCATTCGTTATCGACGATTGCAAAATCACCAACGGCCACCATGTCGGTGTCGAT
>JBBFMG010000138.1:0-6380 GCA_037478575.1 Burkholderiales bacterium
CCTTCCAGGCGCGCAGGGCAGCAAAAACCGCCACCGGGTCCGTCAGGGGATGACCGGCGTGGGCCTCGGCGGCAGCCCGCACGGCCGGCTCATGCACACGCAGGAAAGGATTGGTGGCGCGTTCCAGGGCCATGGTGGAGGGCACCGTGGGCAATCCTCTGTCGCGCCTGGCGCGGGTTTCTGCCTCGCGCGCACGCAGGGCGTCATTGTCGGGTTCCACCTGGCGCGCGAAGCGGATGTTGGCCAGCGTGTATTCGTGGGCGCAATAGACGCCGGTGTCGTCCGGCAGCGCGGCGAGACGGGCGAGGGAGGCATACATTTGTTGCGCACTGCCTTCGAACAGCCGGCCGCAGCCGCAGCCAAACAGCGTATCGCCACAGAACAGCAGCTTTGGGCGATAATAGGCGACGTGCCCGCGGGTATGACCCGGCACGGGCAGCACCTGGAACTCGATGTCGAGCGCCGGCAGACACATCGGCCGCGCTGGATCCGCAGCCTGCGTGCGCGCGGGAACGGGTTCCCCGGCGGGGCCGTACACCGCCGCCTGGAAACGCTGTGCAAGCTCGGCCACGCCACCCACGTGATCGTGGTGATGGTGGGTGACCAGGATGGCCGTGAGCCGCAGGCCGTTGGCCGTCACGAAATCCAGCACCGGGCCCGCGTCGCCCGGGTCCACCACGGCCGCGGAACGGCCATTGTGCAGGAGCCAGATGTAGTTGTCCTGGAAAGCGGGCAGTGGAATGACCTGCAGCATGGCGGTGGCGGTTGTGAGGCCCGGGCCGTAGAACGAACATTGCGCAACGCACCCCACTGCACCAGGGCCTGATGCGGGGCGGGGCACTCCCTCAACTATCGGACCCGGACCATCGCATGTCAACCTCGAGCGCAGCAGACTGGTTCGCCACACCGCTGGGTGCCGACCTCCTGGCCCGGGAACAGGCCTGGTACGACGAGACCGTCAGCAACATATTCGGCTTCAACGCCCTGCAGCTGGGACTGGTCCAGTTCGACTTCCTGCGTGCCTGCCGTATCCCCCTGCGCGCCGCCATCGGCACCGGCCCGGGTGTGCGCGTGGTGGCGGATCCGCATTTCCTGCCGGTGGCCAGCCAGAGCATCGATCTCTTGTTGCTGCCCCACGTGCTGGAATTCGCCGCCGATCCCCACCAGATTCTGCGCGAGGTGGAGCGGGTGCTGATGCCGGAAGGCCATCTGGTGATCAGCGGCTTCAATCCCCTGAGTCTGTGGGGCGTGAAGCGCGTCCTCAGCCGGGCGCACGGCGCCTATCCCTGGAACGGGCGTTTCATTTCGCTGGTGCGCATGAAGGACTGGCTGTCGCTGCTCAATTTCGAAATGACCGGTGGACGCATGTGCTGTTATGCACCGCCCTTCGCCAGCAGCCGCTGGCGCGAGCGCTTTGCTTTCCTGGAGAAAGCGGGGGACCGCTGGTGGCCCCTGGGCGGCGGCGTCTATTTCCTGGTCGCGAAGAAGCGCGTGCCCGGCATGCGTCTCATCCTGCCCAGCTGGAATGAACGGCTGGCGGCGCGCCGGCGTCTGGCTGCCGCGCCCCAGCGGCGCGCCACCACCCTGAGTCGCCGCCGGGAGCGGAAGCTCCATGTCTGAAGCGAAGGTGGTGGAGATCTACACCGATGGCGCCTGCAAGGGCAACCCCGGTCGCGGCGGCTGGGGCGTGCTGCTGCGCTACGGGGACCACGAGCGGGAACTGTGGGGCGGTGAGCCGGCCACCACCAACAACCGCATGGAGCTCACCGCCGTCATCCGGGCGCTGGAGGCCCTCAAGCGGCCCAGCCGGGTGCGGTTGCACACGGATTCGCAGTATGTGCAGAAGGGCATCACCGAGTGGCTGCCCAACTGGAAGAAACGCGGCTGGCGCACGGCAGACAACAGGCCGGTGAAGAATGCCGACCTGTGGCGCGCGCTGGATGAGCTGGCGGCCCGGCACCACATCCAGTGGGTGTGGGTGCGCGGGCATGCGGGCCACGATGGCAACGAGCGGGCCGATGCGCTGGCCAACCGGGGCTGCGCCGGCGGCACTCAGGAGACAGGACACAGCAGATGAGACAAATCGTGCTCGATACGGAAACCACGGGCCTCGAGCCCGCGCTTGGTCATCGCATCATCGAGGTGGCGGCGGTGGAACTCGTGAACCGGCGCCTCACCGGCAACCATTTCCACCGCTATCTCAACCCGGAGCGGGAGATCGAAGAGGGCGCGCAGCAGGTGCATGGCCTGACCCTGGAATTCCTCGCGGACAAACCCCGCTTCGCCGACATCGCGGATGAATTCCTGGCCTTCATCAAGGATGCGGAGCTCATCATCCACAACGCGCCCTTCGACGTGGGATTTCTCGACCATGAGCTTGCCCTGCTCGGCCGGGAGCCCCTGGTGCACTACTGTGCGGGGGTGGTGGACACGCTCCGGATGGCGCGCGACATGCACCCGGGACAGAAGAACAATCTCGACGCCCTGTGCAAGCGCTATGGCGTGGACAACTCCAACCGTACCCTGCACGGCGCACTGCTGGACGCGGAACTGCTGGCGGAAGTCTATCTCGCCATGACCCGTGGCCAGGACAGTTTGATGATCGAACTCAACACGCCCGCGGCACGCCCGGAGGTGCTGGAAGCCTGGGCCAGCGATGCCCCGCTGGTGGTGCTGCGGGCCACCGAAGAGGAACTGGCAGCCCATGAGGCGCTGCTTACGGAACTCGACAAGGAGAGCAAGGGCGCGTGCCTCTGGCGCGCAAGCCCGGCCACCTGAATCACCCGGCGCAGGGAGGAAACATGAGGAGACGACCCGACCGCCGGGCTCTGGCCCGGCTGGGATGGATGGCGTGCATGGCGGCAAGCCCGGCGCTGCACGCAGCGGAGACGGGCCTGTCGGAGGTGGAATTTCTGGGCGAGGTGCCCATGGTGCTGTCGGTGTCGCGTCTGTCTCAGCCGGTGCAGGATGCACCCAGCGCGGTGACGGTGATCGACCGGGACACCATCATCGCCTCCGGATTCCGGGAGATCGCCGATGTCCTGCGCCTGGTGCCCGGTTTTTACGTGGGCTATGTGTCCGGCAACGACGTGGTGGTGGCCCATGGCATCACCAATCCCTATTTCGGCCGGTTGCAGGTGCTGGTGGACGGGCGTTCGGTTTATACCCCGGCGTGGGGTCAGGTGCGCTGGAGCATGTTGCCGGTCACCCTGGAAGACGTGGACCGCATCGAGGTGACGCGCGGGCCCAATTCGGCCTCCTATGGGGCCAATGCCTTTACCGGCATCATCAACATCATCACCCGGCATCCCGCCCAGGACAAAGGCACCCTGGTGTCGGTGACCAGCGGCGATCCGGACGTCCGGGATGGCTTCGTGCGCCATGCGGGCGCGCTGGGCGGCTGGCAGTTCCGGGTCAGCGCGGGCCATCGCGAGGACACAGGCTTTGCCACGCGCAACGACAGCCAGGACACGGATTTCGTGCTGCTTCGCGGCGAGCGCGTCCTCGATCCCACGGACAGCCTCCAGCTCCAGGCAGGGTACCGCGGTGGCCGGCTGGGTGTGGGATGGTTCGGGGATACCCTCAACCTGCCCCGGGACCGCCATGCGGCCAACGGTTTTGCCCAGATCCGCTGGCAGCGCAACCGCGCCCCGGACGACGAGCTGGCGGTGCAGTTCTATTACAGCTTCGATCAAAACCGGGAGCAATTCGTGACCTGGGACACGGGCGTCCCCACCACCCTGCGGCTCACCGAGGATGCCCAGCGCTACGACATCGAAGTCCAGCGCACCCAGGCCTGGGGCACGGACTGGCGCATCGTCTGGGGCGGCGGCCTGCGTCATGACCGGATCCACGCGCCGGCTTATCTCGGAACGGATGACACGCGGCTGGTGCGCCTGCAGCGTGTTTTCGGCCATGTCGAGTGGCGGCCCGTCTCCAGCTGGACCCTGAACGGCGGCGTCATGGTGGAACACAACGATCTCACCGGCACCGATGCCGCGCCGAGGGTCTCCGCCACCTGGCACTTCCTCCCCCGGCACAGCCTGCGGGTGGGCCTCTCCCAGGCCCAGCGCACGCCCACCCTGCTGGAGTATGCAGCCGACTACAAGATCATCCTGAACCTGCCAGGCGGCGGGGTGCTGCCTTTCCAGTGGTACCTCACGACCCAGCCCCCTGCGGCCGAGCGGATCACGACCCGGGAAATGGCCTATCTCGGTGCCTGGCCGGGTATCGGTTTAAACCTCGATGTGCGTCTCTACGAGGACCGCATTCGGGACATCATTCTGCCCAACGCCCTGGGTGGCGGTTCCTGGTCCTTTCTGGGCGGCAACTGGCTGACCCGGCGCGGCGTCGAGACCCAGCTCAACTGGCACGTGGGCGACACGCGCCTGACGGTGGCCCACTCCTTCACCCAAACCCGGAGCATGGGTGGGCCGGCCAGGGATGCGGAGCGCGATCTCAAACGGGCCGACCCGCGCCACACCTTCGGCGGCCTGCTTGCCCACCGGTTTCCCCATGGCATCGAGGCAAGCCTCGGCTATTACTACTACGATGACATGACACCCTTCGGTAACACCGGCGACTTCATCCGGGCCTACAGCCGCCGGGATATCCGGCTGGCGAAACGGTTCAGGCTGGGGACGGGTTTCGCCGAGCTGGCCCTGGTCACGCAGAACGTCGGCGAACCCTATCGCGAATTCTTCTGGGATCCCAACAAGCCGCTGCAACGGAACGAATTCGTGCGCCGCACGCTGGTGACGCTCAAGGCGGAGTTCTGACGGACATGGGCGGATGACGGTCATGGACTGGCGTGGGTCGCGCTGGCTGTTGTTCGCCCTCTGGCTGATGTGTGCCGCCGCCACGGCGGCGCCGGTCAATGTGGCCGTTCTTCTCAGCGACGAGGCCGCGCCCTACCAGGAGTTTGCGCAACGGCTGCGGGTGGAGTTGCAGTCGCGCCCGGTCAACCTTTCCGTCCAGTCCGGCGGGACGGTGCCGTCCCAAGCTGACCTCGTGGTGGCGGTGGGCCTGCGTGCCACCGAACAGGCCCTCAGATTCAATCCCCCGCTGCCCGTGCTCGCGGTGCTGCTGCCCCGCGCCGCCTACCTGCAGTTGCGCCGCGGCGTCACTCAGCCCTTTTCGGCGATTTTCCTGGACCAGCCTCCCGCACGCCGTCTCGCCCTGATCGGGGAGGCCTTTCCCGATCGAAAACGGGTGGGCGTGGTGCTGGGCCCCGAGTCCGCCGGCGAGCTCCGGAGCCTGCAGCTCGCGGCCCGGGAGCGCGGCCTGCAGCTGGTGAGTGAGCGCATCGACGAGGCCGATGCGCTGCTGCCCGCCCTCAGGCGGGTGCTGTCGGAGGCCGACCTCCTGCTGGCGGTGCCCGATCCCCTCGTTTTCAACCGCAACACTGCGCAGGCCATCCTGCTCACGAGTTACCGGGCGCAGAAGCCGGTAGTGGGCTATTCCCAGGCGTACGTCAACGCCGGGGCGATGGTGGCGGTCTATTCCACGCCGGCGCAGATCGCCCGCCAGGCGGCGGAGCTGATCGCGGCGCTGCCGTCACCGGCGGCGCTGCCGCCGCCGCAGTATCCCCGCTATTTTTCCGTGGCGGTCAATGGGCAGGTGGCACGTTCCCTCGGGATTGCCGTGGAGCCGGAGCGGGTGTTGCTGGAAAGACTGGGTGGGCCGGGAGGCGAGGAATGAAAGGCTTGAGCATCAAGTGGCAGGTGCTGCTGCTGGCGCTGATGCCGGCGGCGCTGATCGCGCTGGGACTGGCGTGGTATTTCATCCAGCGGGGTTTGAGCGAGCTCGACGATGCGCTCAACAACCGCGGACTGGCCATCGCCCGGCAACTGGCACCCGCGGCGGAGTACGGGGTGTTTTCGGGCAATCGCGAGATCTTGCGCCGGCTGGCCGACGCGGCCGCTGCGGAAGCCGATGTGAAATGGGTGGCGATCACCGATCTCAACGGCGAAGTCCTGGCGGCGAGTGGTGACTCCGTCGTCCTGCCTGCCCTGACGGGCATGCAGGGACTCAATGTGGCGGTGGCGGCGACCCCCACGGCCATCGACTTCAGCGCGCCCATCGTGGTGACCCAGCTGGCCGTGGAAGACGAGTGGGGCCAGGCGCCACCCGCGCGGCGCGTGATCGGGCGCGTCACCGTGGAGCTCGACCGGGGTCCGACCCTGCGTGCCAAGGAGGCGGTGCTGCGCAACGGGCTGGTCATCACGGCCATTGGGCTCGTCCTGGCCGCGCTGGTGGCACTGCGCATGAGCCGCCGGGTCACCGGCCCCATCCTGCGCCTCGCCCAGGTGCTCCGGCAGATGGGAGAAGGGCGGCTCGATCTGCGTGTGCCCGAGGAGTCCGGTGGCGAGCTTAAGCTG
>JBBFMG010000139.1:0-6305 GCA_037478575.1 Burkholderiales bacterium
CCAGCAGGCCGGCGACGAAGCGGCGGTCGGTGGCATCGTCACCGATGACGATGACGGTTTCCGCGCCCGTGAGACCCACCGTGCTGAACAGCCACAGCACTTCCCGCCAGGGGGCGAGCCGTCCCCGGGCATCCAGGAAGTCGCCGGCGGGTAGGCAGCGGGCCCCTGCGACGGACCGAGCCTGGCAGGCTGCCAGCGGCCGCACGTCGAGCAGCGCCGCCCCACCGCTGGGCGGCGCCGACGCTGAGTGGAGGGCGAGCTCGGCCCGGGCGGGCAGGGCGAGGCAGACCAGTAGGCCGATCAGCGCACGCATGGTTCAACAGCCTCCGAAACGCTTCACCGAGGCCGGCGCGGCATCGCTTCCCGCAGGCGCCGGCGGATGTTCCATCCAATAGGCCACGAGGTCGATACCGGAGACCCGGCCGAAGCTGCCAAGATCGAATTCCGGCAGCTGGTCCGGCGTGACCGGGGTCCTGGCGCGGGCCACTGCTTCCGGCGGCAGCGCTGCATAACGAAAGCCGATGGCCGACACGGCCGCTGCCGCGGCCAGGGCGAGGATGCAGAAGATCAGGCTTTCCCGGTTCATGTCGGCCTCACAGCGTGTCGTGGAGCAGGGCGAGATACATCACCCCGAAGGCCACGCAGAACATCACGATCTGCAGCGTGGTTTCCAGATCGACGATCATGGTTTCGCCCCCTTGTAGTGACGCACCAGCGCCTCCACCGTCACCGGCTTGCCGGTGGTCGGGTCGATCACCGGCGGCGTGAAATAGGGCACGCCATCGCGGGTGACCTTCATGCTGGCGGGCGGATGGACATAGACCTTCCACAGGCCCCAGCCGCAGATCGCCAGCGCCAGCGCCAGATAGGCACGCATCAGCAGGCGCGCCATGTCACAGTTTCCTCAGATAGACATGCCAGGCCCGGCCGGTGTTGACCGTGCCCAGATGCTCGCAGTGCAGTTCCGCACACATGGGCGGCAGGGCTTCCATGGAGGTGGGATTGTCCACCAGCACTTCCAGCACCTGGCCGGGGCTCAGCTCGCCCATGGCCTTCTTGGTCATGAGCTGGGGGCGCGGGCAGGAGTCACCGATGGCGTCCACCTGGCGCGCCACGGTCACCGTCTGCCCGTCCGGGAGGGTCGCGGTGCCGCCGCTGCCCGGCCGTTCCGTTTTTTTGCTGCCGAAAAGTCCCATTTCAGTCTCCTCCTGTCATTCACTGGCGGCGTCCTGCTCCCGGGCTTTTTCCTTGCGCCGGATCGCCCGGTAGATGCCGAGCAGCACGGCGAACTGGATCAGGCCGAACAGGATGGCCGGGATGCCGGTCTTGTCCTGCAGGGTGCGGGCATTGGCGAAGCCCGCCTGCAATGCTTCCGGATTGGGATCGCCGGTCATGGAAGCCGGCGCGGGCGGCCACTGGTTGTAGGACCAGAGCAGGGAGAACAGGAACATGCCGATGAAGGTGAACAGCAGCGCCCACATGGCGCCCACGTTGCCCTCGGCCGCCTTCACCCAGGTGGAAACGGTGCAGGCGCCGGCGAGCACCATGCCCACGCCGAACAGGAACAGGCCGAGAAACGTGTTGAGCCCCACGTCGAAATCCAGGGGGTGGCCGGCCCCCACGGTCATGAAGGCGGTGAAGCCCAGGGTCAGGATCATCATGGCCACCAGCAACGCCTTGGTGTTGCGGTAGGTCTGGAACATGATGGCATCGCGCAGGGCGGCCGTGTTGCAGAAGCGGGACCGCTGCACCAGCAGCCCCACGACACTGCCGAAAATGAAGGCGACCATGCATTCGGCGATGGTGGACATGCTCAACCCTCCAGCATTTTCTTGTACACGAGGGAACCCACCCAGGCGCCGGCGACGATGCCGGAGATGGCGAGATAGCCGCCCAGGTTCATCTCCGGCGTGAGACCGAAGAAAGTGGAAACGTTACACACGAAGGCGAGGCGGATGCCAATGCCCATGAGCAGGCCGCCCAGGGTGATCATCACCCACTCGGACAGGCGGCGGGGCACCCGCAGGTAGAACTCCCCGCTCAATACCGCGCCCACGAAGGCGCCGAAAAACATGCCGAAGCTGATGTACATCTTCCAGTAGTCCCAGTGGGGCTGAAACACCAGGTTCCAGAAGGGCAGGCGCAGCAGATCCTCGCCCAGGATGGCCTGGGCGATGAGGCCGGTCATCATGGTTTCGCCGCCGCCCACGGTCCAGGCGCCGATGGTGAGGAAGAGGAAGATGTCCAGCACGGCGATCACCGCCAGGGCGAACACCGGATCGAGGGTTTTCCTGAAAAGTTCCACGTTGCCTCCTTGTCGTTGTGGCTTAACCTTAGGCGAGCCCGCACCGGCCGTGGTAGTAATCTTTGCCAACACCGGGCCGGCCCCAGGCGGCGCCTTGCCAAGGGCCCTAGCCTGCGCTGTAATGGGGAAAAAACAGGAGGCGGAAATGAAAATCTTCATCGAGGAGCACGACGCCCTCGATCACATGTTCAATGCCTGCACCACGGCGCAGATTACCGAGTTCATACCCGAGAAACGGGGCTTCCGCATTCACGGCCACAGCACCACCATCGCCCTCGAGCGCGCCTTCTGGAACGTGCTGGAAGACATGGCGCGGGAGCTGGGGCTGACCCTGCCCAAGCTGATCCAGCGTGTCCACGACGGTTGCCTGGTGGCCAACGACAAGAACATCGCCTCCTGCCTGCGCGTCATTTGCGTCAAGTGGCTGATGATTTACAGCCAGGGCGAAGCCGTGGACACCACCGCGCTTTTGGGTTGACCAGGCCCTTCAGCCCCGTACCCGGAAGCGGGGCTCCAGTTCCGCCAGCTTCTCCACGATGCCGGTGTATTCCAGTTCCGCCATGGGTAGCATGGCGGCGCCGAAGAAGCCCTGCCGGCGCATGTCGATGGCCTTGGCGCTCACCCTGTCGCGCACCGCGTCCCAGAAGGGATGGGCGAAAGCATCCAGGGCCTCGGTGAGTTTGCCTCCGTGCATGGCGTAGGCGGCGCAGCTGACGATGGGTGGGCCGTCGAAGTAGCTGGTCCCCGTGTTGAGGGGCACCGGCATGAGGGGCATCTGGTGGGAGCCGCGCATGCAGCCGGCCACGAAGTGCCCCACCGCATAGGGCGCCAGGACTTCGCCCGTGGCGGGGAAATTCATCTGCACCCGCACCAGCATGACCGGATCGTCCTTGCCCGTGTACTTGCCCGCAATGTTGTGCAGGCGCGAGGTGGCCACCGCGCAGGCCTGCTCGCCGGTGGCGCGGGACCAGACGGATTCCACCACATAGCGTTCCGGATCCCGCAGCAGGGCGGCGATGTCATACAGCGCCTCCGGCGCATCCAGCTCGATGATGCGGTCGCCTTCGGTATGGTTGACGTCCATGATCACGAAGCGGAAACCCTTGGCCATCTTGGGCGAGAGCATGAGGCCCGGGGTGTTCATGGGGTCGGCGAAGGCGGCGTAGAGGGGGAAGTTGAAAGCGCCGGGGTCGGTCTTGTCGGCGGCGAAGAAGAGAAACGGCTCGTTGGGGCGCTCCTCGAATTCCATTTCCGCGCAGGCCGGGCCCATGCCGTGAACGTTGCCGGAGAAGGCATCCCTGAGCAGATCCTGCCCCGCCCCGTAGAGTCCCTGGGCCCTGGCTGTCTCGGTACCGGCCACGAAGGCGTCCCAGGCGAGGCGGTGGATGTCCGGGTTCTTCACGCCCCGGGTATGGGTCATCAGGATGGCGATGTCGTCGCCGGTATGGCTTACGGCGAAATCGATGACGAGTTCCCTGCCGTGCTCGGCCACGTGCTGCCGAACCCGCTCCAGCAGTGCGGCAGACGGCGCAATGTGGCCGCCGATGGAACCGATGTCAGCCTTGATGACGGTGAGGGTGATTTTCATGGCGACCTCCTCGGCGATGCTATTCCCACTTTAGCAGCTAGATGCCGCCAGGGAGGGGGACGAGGTCAGGTCATCCAGCCCGGAAACAGGTGCGCCAAGCCGCGCGCGATCATTTCCACGGACAGGGCGGCGATGATCAGCCCCATGAGACGGGTGACGATGTGGATACCCGTGCGGCCCAGGCGGTGGGCAATGAACGGCGCGGCGCGGAAGGCGAGCCACACGGACAGGCTCACCAGGGTGATGGGTATCAGCAGCGCCGCCGGGTGCGCCGTGTCGCCGGCGGCGACGATCACCTGGGTGATGGCCCCCGGCCCTGCCAGGAGGGGCACGCCCAGGGGCACCGCGCCGATGGCTTCCTTTTCCTCGGCTTCCATGGCTTCCTCGGGCGTCTGGCGCAGCGGGCTCACGTGGGCCTGGAGCATGGACAAAGACAGCATCAACAGCAGCAGGCCCCCCGCCACGGCGAAGGACTCCACGCGGATGTCGAAGAAACGCAGGGCGTGTTCCCCCAGCAGGGCGGCGGCCGCCAGCACCGCCCACACCGTGACCGCCGCGATGCCTGCGGCCCGACGGGCCTCGGGCGTGGAGAGCGTGCGGGTGGCGGCCAGGAAGAAGGGAATGGTGCCGACCGGATCCACCACGGCAAACAGCGTCACTGTGGCCTTTGCCAGCACGCCCCAGTCCATGGTCAGAATTCGGAAAAGAGATAGGCGAGCAGGGCCGCACCCAGCCCCACCACCGTCAGATTGGCGGCGATGCCGCCCCAGGTGGCGTAGCGTTCCGGAATCTCTACTGGCCGCAGCGTTTTGAGCACGCGCCGGTACTGGACCACGGAATGGACTTCCACGGCCAGGGCCAGGGCGATGAAGGCCACGCCGATCCAGAAGGAGAAATCCCGGCCCAGTCCGCGGGGGGTGGCATGGAGCATGTGCAGGAACAGACCGAAGCGCTCCATCACGAAACCGAAGGCCATGAGGGTGAGGCCGGTGCGGTTCCACGCCAGGAGGGTGCGCTCGGCCGCGAAGAAGACGCGGGGATCGTTGAGGTCGGACATGGCCGGATTCTACTCCGCCCCGCCGCCCAGGGCCTTGTACAGGGCCACCCGCGCCGTGGCGAGCTGGCGCCGGGTGGCGGCCAGGCTCTGCTGCGCGGCGAACACGCTGCGCTCCGCATCCAGCACTTCCAGATAGTTCGCCACACCAGCGGCCTCACGCGCCCGCACGCGGGCAAGGCGCGCGTCCTGGGCGCGCAGCAGCGCCTCCTGGGCGGCGAGCTGGTCGCGCAGGGCGTTTTCCGCTACCAGGGCATCGGCCACCTCGCGGAACGCCTGCTGCACCGTCTTCTCGTAATTGGCCAGGGCAGCGGCGCGGCGCGCCTCGGCGGCCTCGGTGTTGGCTTCGGCACGGCCGAAGTCGATGAGGGTGCCGCGGCTGCCGGCACCCACGTTCCAGGTATCCGAACCCGCGGAGAACAGGCCGGAGAGGGCGGCGCTGGCGGTACCGAAAACCGCGGTGAGGGTGATGCGCGGGAATACCGCCGCGCGCGCGGCGCCCACGTTGAAATTGGCGGCGAGGAGCTGCTGCTCGGCGGCGCGCACGTCCGGCCGCTGGACCAGCACCTCCCCCGGCAGGCCCGGCGCCAGAGGTTCCGGCAGGGGGACCTCATCCGGGACGTCCACCGCCACCGTCATACCCGTCAGCAGATGCAGGGCGTGGAGGGCCTGGGCCTGCTGCCTGGCGAGATCGGCCAGGTCGCTGCGCGCCGTGGCCACCAGGCTCTCCGCCGCCGCCACGTCCAGCTCCGAGGCGAGTCCCCCCTGCTGCCGCCGGCGGGTGAGTTCCAGGGAACGTGTCCGGCTTTCCAGGCTTTGCCGGGCGAGGCGCTGGCGCGCCTCCAGGTCATGCAGCAGATACCAGGTGGAGGCCACCTCGCCGATGAGACTCACGCGGAAGCTGCGCGCCGCTTCCTCGCTGGCGAGATACTGGGCCCGGGCCGCATCCGACAGGGCGGCGAGCCGTCCCCACAGATCCAGCTCGAAGCTGGTCATGCCCAGGTTGACGTCGAAACGGCTGGCGGTGCGGTCCCGGTTCATGCCGGTGACGTCGCCGGGTGTGCGGCTGCGGCTGCCCGAGACGTTGCCTTCGATGGCCGGCAGACGATCGGCGCGGGCCATGGCCGCGTTGGCACGCGCCTCCGCCACCCGCGCGTAGGCCGCGGCCAGATCGCGGTTGTGGGCGAGGGCCGCCTCGATGAGGCGCGTAAGGCGCGGGTCGGTGTAGTAGGCGCGCCAGTCGGCCGGCGCCGGTGTGGCCGCCGGCGTGGCGGGGAAGGTCTGGGGCAGGGGCGGGGCGGGGCGCTGGTAGGGCGGCACGAAGGAACAGCCAGCCAGCGTCACGGCCAGGGCCCATG
>JBBFMG010000140.1:0-6237 GCA_037478575.1 Burkholderiales bacterium
GGGTCACGTGCAGTCCAGAAATGGCCACCAGGTGATTGATGCCGGTACGGGTGAACACCCGCCACTGCTCCTGGGGAATGCCGCCCTGCTCGCCGATGGCCAGGGCGATCAGCACGCCCGCGTAGGGTGCGTCCGCCAGCGCGCGGCCCATGGCGCGGGCGATGTCGTCGCGGGCGCGTTCCACGAGCCAGGCGGGCCGCGGCACCAGGCTGTCGAGACGGAAATTTTCGGGATCCTGGCGGATGTAGCCGGTGGCGCGAATGCCCCGTTCCAGCAGGTGGTATTCGTAATCGAAGCCGTGGGGATTGGCCGTGCCATGGGGCCGCTTCAGGCGCACCACGAACTGCCAGCGCTCGCCGGCACGCAGGCGTGCCGGGTCGAGGTGGGCCCCCTCCTCCGCCTGGGCACCGCGGTAGAACCAGAACAGCTGGATTTTGCGCGGCACCCGGGCAGCCGGCGTGAGCACCTGCTCCACCTCGAACACGAAACGCAGCCCGCGCTCGGTGGCCTGGGGCAGGTTGGCCACCACACCCACCAGGCGAATGTCGCGTCCCTCCCACGCCGGCGGCAGGGCGTCCGCCAGCCGCAGCGTCGCGCGTAGGCCGGCATAGTGGTAACCCGCCCCAAAGGCCGCTGCCAGCAAAAGCAGCCAGGCGGCGACCCGGGCACGGGAGAGGAGCGCCAGACCCGCCACGGCCGCCGGCACGACCCACACGCCAGTGGATGTGTCCGGCAGCAGGGGCTGCTGCTGCAGCCACGCAACCCCCAGGACAAAGGCTACAATGAGCCCTCGCACGCCTCCCCCATGAAGCATTACCTCCGGAAACGTCTGCCCCACGCCCGGCACATCCGGGAACACCGCTCGGTGCGCTGGCTCGCGCCACTCCTGCGCCATCCCAACCTGTGGCACCTCAACCGGCGCTCGGTAGCGGGTGGCGTGGCGGTGGGGCTTTTTACCGGCCTCATTCCGGGCCCGGTGCAGATGCTGTTTGCCGCCATCCTCTCGGTGGTGTTCCGGGTGAATCTTCCGGTGGCGGTGCTCACCACGCTCTACACCAACCCCTTTACCTTCGTGCCCCTCTACCTGCTTGCCTACCAGATTGGCAGCCGGGTCTATCCCAACGCCGGCGGTCCCGCCACGGCCTTCGAGTTCGACTGGTCAGGCCACTTGCTGGACGCCATCCCCGCCTTCTTCCACTGGCTGGTCTCCCTCGGGCCGACGCTGCTGGTGGGCGTGCTGATCCTGGGGGCCAGCCTGTCCGTCATCGGCTATTTCGTGGTGCGGCTGCTGTGGCGGGTGGGCGTGGTGATTCACTGGCGGCGCCGCAACCACCGCAGAAATGTATCACGGTCATGACGCGAGCATCACGGTCCGGCAGGACGTGACGACAGGGGAAGGCGTGGAGGATAAACGCGGCTTCGGCGCGGTGGCCGAAGCGACTCTCTGATCAGACGCGGCACTCCTCCGCGTACTGGACCTCGCCGGTTTCGTCCACGCTTTCGAGATAGACGTCGTAGCCCCACAGGCGGGCGACGTGTTTGAGCATCTCGGGCGTGCTCTCGCCCAGGGGGCGGCGCTGGTGCATGAAATGGCGCAGGGTGAGGGAACGGTCGCCGTAGAGGTCCACTTCCCACACCTGGATGTTGGGTTCGCGCTGGCCCAGGTTGTACTGGTCGGCAAGCCAGCGCCGCACCTGCTGGTAGCCGGCGTCATCGTGGATGGCCGCCACCTCCAGCTGATCCTCGCGGTCATCGTCCACCACCGCGAACAGGCGCATCTCGCGGATCAGATGGGGTGAAAGATACTGGGCGATGAAGCTTTCGTCCTTGAAGTTGCGCATGGCGAAGTCCAGCACCTTGCGCCAGTCCGCGCCCGCCAGCTCCGGGAACCAGCGCCGATCTTCCTCCGTGGGGTTTTCGCAGATGCGCCGCAGGTCCCGAAACATGTTGAAACCCAGGGCATAGGGATTGATGCCATTGTAGGCCCGGCTGTAATAGGGCGGCTGATACACCACGTTGGTGTGGGACTGGAGGAACTCGATCATGAAGCCGTCGGTGAGCCGGCCTTCTTCGTAGAGGTGATTGAGCAGGGTGTAGTGCCAGAAGGTGGCCCAGCCCTCGTTCATCACCTGGGTCTGGCGCTGGGGATAGAAATACTGGGCGATCTTGCGCACGATGCGCACGATCTCCCGCTGCCAGGGCGCCAGGCGGGGGGCGTGCTTCTCGATGAAATAGAGCAGGTTCTCCTGGGGTTCCGGCGGAAAGCGCTCCTCGCGTTGCTCCCGCCGCGCCGCTTCCTTGACCGGGAGGGTGCGCCAGAGCAGGTTCACCTGGGATTGCAGGTATTCCTCCCGCTCCCGCTGGCGTGCCTGTTCCTTGGCCATGGACAGCCTGGCCGGCCGCTTGTAGCGGTCCACGCCATAGTTCATCAGGGCATGGCAGGAGTCGAGGATTTCCTCCACCGCTTCCTCACCGTAGCGTTCCTCGCATTCGGCGATGTAGTTGCGCGCGAACACCAGGTAATCCAGGATGGCCTCGGCATCGGTCCAGGTGCGGAACAGGTAATTGCCCTTGAAGAAGGAGTTGTGGCCATAGCAGGCATGGGCAATGACCAGCGCCTGCATGGTCATGGTGTTCTCCTCCATCAGGTAGGCGATGCAGGGATTGGAGTTGATGACGATCTCGTAGGCCAGCCCCATCTGGCCCCGCTTGTAGCTCTTCTGGATGGCCATGAACTGCTTGCCGAAGGACCAGTGGTGATAACCCACGGGCATGCCCACGGAGGAATAGGCGTCGATCATCTGCTCCGAGGTGATGACCTCGATCTGGTTGGGATAGGTGTCGAGGCCGTATTGGGCTGCCACCCGGGCAATCTCCCGGTCGTAGGCGCGCAGCAGGTCGAAGTTCCAGTCGGAACCTTCGGAGATGGGCCGGCGTTGGCCCACGGCTGTGTCCTCCCTCATGCCGGCACCTTCTTGCGGAACAGTTCCCGGAACACGGGATAGATGTCCTCCAGGCCGCGGATGCGCTGCATGGCGAACTGCTGGGGATAGAGTGACTTCACGTATTCGTACTCATGCCACAGGCTCTGGGGATGCTCGGACTCGATCTCCACATAGGCGTAATACTGCACCACGGGCAGGATGGACCCGAGCAGAAGCTCCCGGCAGCGGGGCGAATCCCCTTCCCAGTTGTCGCCGTCGGAGGCCTGGGCGCAGTATATGTTCCAGGCCGCGCTGGGATAGCGTTCCCGGATGATGTCATACATGAGCGTCAGGGCGCTGGATGCCACCGTGCCGCCCGTTTCCCGGGAGTGGAAGAAGTCTTCCTCGTCCACCTCCATGGCCACGGTGTGGTGGCGGATGAACACCAGGTCGATCTTCTCGTAGCTGCGGGTGAGGAACAGGTAGAGCAGCATGAAGAAGCGCTTGGCGATGTTCTTGCGCTGCTCGTCCATGGAGCCCGAGACATCCATGATGCAGAACATCACCGCCTGGCTGGTAGGCTGGGGCTGGTCGATGCGGTGCGCGTAGCGCAGATCCCAGGTATCGAGAAAAGGCACCGCCGCCACGCGCGCGCGCAGGGCTTCTATCTCCTCGCGCAGGGCCTCCGCTTCCGGGCTCGCCCCCAGGCCCCGGGCCTCGAGCGCCTCCAGCGCCGCCTCCGCCTCGCGCAGGCGCTCCCGCGCCCCGGCAGACATGGCGAGCCGGCGGCCGATGGCCTGTTTCATGGAGCGCACCACGTGCAGGTTGGCAGGATTACCCTGGCTCACGAAACCGGCGCGCACCCGCTTGACCTCGGGCACCGCGGTGAGCTGCTTCTTCACCAGATCCGGCAGGGCCAGATCCTCGAAGAAGTAGTTCATGAATTCCTCGCGCGACAGCTCGAACACGAATTCATCCAGCCCTTCGCCATCGGGGGAGCCGCCGCGGCCGCCCTGGCCGGCGCCGCCCTCGGGGCGGTCGATGCGGTCACCGGTGACGAACTCCCGGTTGCCCGGATGCACGATGACACGCCGCCCGCCGGGGCCGTGGTGGAACACCGGTTCCGAGAGATCCTTCGCGGGAATGGAAATCTTCTCGCCCCGTTCCAGGTCGGCCACCCGGCGCCCGGACACCGCCTCGCGCACCGCCTGCCGGATCTGGGTCTTGAAACGGCGCAGAAAGCGCTGGCGGTTGACGGCGCTGCGGTTCTTGCCGGACAGGCGGCGATCGACGAACTGGCTCATGATGTCGGCCTCAGGAGGCCTTCCTCGCGCGCAGATACCATTCGGCCAGCAGGCGCACCTGCTTCTCGGTATAGCCCTTGGCCACCATGCGCTGCACGAATTCCTGGTGCTTCTTCTGCTCCTCGCTGGAGGCCTTGGCGTTGAAGGAGATCACGGGCAGCAGGTCCTCGGTGCTGGAAAACATGCGTTTCTCGATCACCGCGCGCAGTTTCTCGTAGCTGGTCCAGGCCGGGTTCCTGCCGTGGTTCTGCGCCCGCGCCCGCAGCACGAAATTCACCACCTCATGGCGGAAATCCTTGGGATTGGCGATGCCCGCAGGCTTCTCGATCTTCTCCAGCTCGGCGTTGAGCTGGGCGCGGTCCAGCATCTCGCCCGTGTCCGGATCCCGGTATTCCTGGTCCTGGATCCACATGTCGGCATAGGTCACGTAGCGGTCGAAGATGTTCTGGCCATACTCGGAGTAGGACTCGAGATAGGCGGTCTGCAGTTCCTTCTCGATGAACTCCACGTAGCGCGGCGCCAGATATTCCTTGATGAAGGCGATGTAGCGACTCTCCACCTCGGGCGGCAGCTGCTCCTGCTCGATCTGGTTTTCCAGCACGTAGAGCAGATGCACCGGGTTGGCGGCGACTTCGCTGTGGTCGAAGTTGAACACCTTGGACAGGATCTTGAAGGCGAAACGGGTGGAGATTCCCGTCATGCCCTCGTCCACTCCGGCGAAGTCGCGGTATTCCTGGTAGCTCTTGGCCTTGGGGTCGGTGTCCTTCAGGTTCTCGCCGTCGTACACCCGCATCTTGCTGTAAATGCTGGAGTTCTCGGGTTCCTTGAGGCGGGTGAGCACCGAGAACTGGGCCAGCATCTGCAGGGTGCCCGGCGCGCAGGGCGCCTCGGCCAGGGAGCTGTTGCGCAAAAGCTTCTCGTAGATCTTCACCTCGTCGGACACGCGCAGGCAGTAGGGCACCTTGACGATGTAGATGCGGTCGAGGAAGGCCTCGTTGTTCTTGTTGTTGCGGAAGGCCTGCCATTCGCTCTCGTTGCTGTGGGCCAGCACGATGCCCTCGAAGGGAATGGCGCCGAATCCCTCGGTACCCTTGTAGTTGCCCTCCTGGGTGGCGGTGAGCAGGGGATGCAGCACCTTGATGGGCGCCTTGAACATCTCCACGAATTCCAGCAGGCCCTGGTTGGCCAGGCACAGCCCGCCCGAGTAGCTGTAGGCATCCGGATCGTCCTGCGAGTATTTCTCCAGCTTGCGGATGTCCACCTTGCCCACCAGGGAGGAGATGTCCTGGTTGTTTTCGTCGCCCGGTTCGGTCTTGGCGATGCCCACCTGGCCCAGCACCGACGGCCAGCGCTTGACCACCCGGAATTTGGTGATGTCGCCGTTGTATTCGTGCAGCCGCTTGACCGCCCAGGGCGAGAGCACCTTGTTCAGGTAGCGCCGGGGGATGCCGTATTCCTGTTCCAGGATCTCGCCGTCTTCGTCAGCGGAGAACAGGGCCAGAGGCGAATCGTTCACCGGTGAGCCCTTCAGGGCGTAGAAGGGCACCCGTTCCATGAGGTGCTTAAGCTTCTCGGCCAGCGAGCTCTTGCCGCCGCCCACCGGACCCAGCAGGTAGAGGATCTGTTTCTTTTCCTCCAGCCCCTGCGCCGCATGGCGGAAATAGGAGACGATCTGCTCGATGGTCTCCTCCATCCCGTAGAAGTCCTTGAAGGCGGGATAGACCTTGATGACCTTGTTGGAGAAGATGCGGGACAGGCGTGGATCCTGCCGGGTGTCCACCAGCTCCGGCTCGCCGATGGCCGCCAGCATGCGCTCGGCGGCACTGGCGTAGGCCATGCGGTCGTTCTTGCAGAGGTTGAGGTATTCGTCGAGGGAGTATTCCTCCTCCTCACGACGGTAGCGGGCGATGTACTGGTTGAACAGGCTCATGGAGCACCCCCGTTGCACGATGGAGAACCGCGACCCTCACGGCAAGCCACTGCCGCCCTGCGGGAATCTGGCACCGATC
>JBBFMG010000141.1:0-6122 GCA_037478575.1 Burkholderiales bacterium
CGAGTTTGGAGGGCTTGGTCACAGACTGCCTTGGTTGGTCAGCATCAGGCCCCTGCATGCACTCATTGAAAACAGTGCTGGAGGAGTTGCAAAGGGGTGCTCCCCCGGAGTTTTCTCTAAGCGGGGAGGAGTTCCTCCTGATCCTGCCCGATGCCGATATCCAGGGCGCGCAATTCGTGGTGGATCGCCTGCGTGACGTAATCGCCCGCTCGCCCCTCATCTACGACCAGCACCGCATCGAAGTGACGTTCAGTTGCGGCATCGCCCGCCTCGAGGAGGGTGAGAACGGCCACAGCCTGGTGCTGCGCGCCGACCGCGCGCTCTACGACGCCAAGCGCGCAGGCCGCAACTGCACCCGCATCGCGCAGTAGGGTCAGCCTACAGCCACACCATCAGGCCCATCTCCAGGGGATGGGTGAGCAGTGGGTGGGCGGGATAGGCGCGAATGCGGTAATCCAGCCGTCCGCACAGGCTGGGAGCAAGGTCGAGCACGAAGCGGTGCTCGCCGGTCTCCGGATCCACCCGGTCGAAGCTGAAACGGTAGTGGTGCGCGTCCTTCACGTGATACTTGTTGGCGCGGGTCATGAGCATTTCCACCACCACGTCCTGGGGTTCCAGGCCATTGAGCCGGGCCGCCACCTCGAAACGCACCTCGTCTCCGAAACGGATGCGGCGTTTCGGCGTATCCAGGCGTCGCAGCGCCACCCCACCCCAGGCCGCCCGCACGCGCTGCTTCCAGGCTGCCAGCGTGCGCGCGTTGGCAAAGCCGCCCTCCGCGTAATGGCGCCCGGCTTTGGCCGCCGGCAGGTAAAACCGACTCACGTATTCACCCACCATGCGGCCGGCATTGAAGCGCGGCAGCAGCGTGGCAATGGAAATCTTGGCCATCTTCACCCACTCCGGTGAATAGCCGAACCTGTCGCGCTTGTAGTAGAGCGGAATCACCTGATCCTGGAGCAGCTCATAGAGGGTTTGGCTGTCCTCCTTGTTGCGCCGGTATTCGTCCATGTTCTCCGGCGCGGGTTTGATGGCCCAGCCATTCCTGCCGTCGTAGCCCTCGCCCCACCAGCCATCCAGCACGGAGAGGTTGAGCACGCCGTTGATGCCGGCCTTCATGCCCGAGGTGCCGCTCGCCTCCAGCGGATAGACGGGGTTGTTGAGCCACACGTCCACACCCGCCACCAGCCGCCGCGCCATGTTGAGGTCATAGCCTTCCGCGAGCAGCACTTTGCCCACGAACTCCGGCATGTGCATGATGTGGTAGATCTGACGGATCAACTCCTGGCCCGGCAGGTCCGCGGGGTGGGCTTTGCCGGCAAAGATGAACAGCACCGGCCGCTCGGCATCGGCCAGGATCTCGCGCAACCAGTCCAGGTTCTCGAACAGCAGCGTGGCGCGTTTGTAGGTGGCGAAGCGGCGCGCAAAGCCGATGGTGAGCACGTTGGGATTGGCCGGATCGGCATAGCGAAACATGCGGTCCAGGTGGGCCTGGGAGCCATGGTTGCGCAGGTGCTGGTGGGCGATGCGGTGGCGCACCAGCTGCAGCATCTGCGACTTGAGTGACTGGTGCACGCTCCAGAACAGGTGATCCGGGATCTGGTCGATCTTCGACCAGTAACTCACGTCGGACATGCGGTGGCGCCATTCATAGCCGAGGAACTGGTCGAACAGTTCCGCCCACTCCAGCGCCAGGAAGGTGGGCACGTGCACGCCGTTGGTGACGTAGCTCATGGGGTTTTCCGCCGGGTCGATCTGCGGCCAGAGATCGGCGCAGATGCGTGAGGACACGTCGCCATGGATGCGCGACACGCCGTTGTGGTGGCGGGAGCCGCGGATCGCCAGGGCCGTCATGTTGAAGTCCGGCGCGCCGTCCTTGCGCCCCAGGGCCATGAATTCCTCGCGGCTGATGCCCAGCTCCGGGAGGAAGTCCCGGAAATAGGCCTCGATCATTTCCTGGGCGAAATGGTCGTGCCCGGCGGGTACCGGGGTGTGGGTGGTGAACACCGTGTTGACCGCCACCGCCTCCAGCGCGCTGGCGAAATCCAGCCCGGCCGCACGCAGCATGCGGATGCGCTCCAGGATCAGAAACGCGGCATGCCCCTCGTTGATGTGCCACACCGTGGGCTTGAGTCCCATGGCGGCAAGCGCCCGCGGCCCGCCGATGCCCAGGATGATTTCCTGGCGGATGCGGGTGTGGCGGTCACCGCCATAGAGCTGATGGGTGATATCCCGGTCTTCCGGCGTGTTCTCTTCCAGGTCCGTATCCAGCAGCACCAGACGCACGTGGCCGATGGTGGCCTCCCACACCTTGACCGCCACCTGGCGCCCGGCCAGCGGGACCTTCACGTGCAGCTCGCTGCCGTCGTCCTGCAGCACCGGCGTGATGGGGAGGTCGTCGAAGTCGGCATCGTGATAGGTGGCCACCTGTTGACCTTCGCTGTTGATGGTCTGGGTGAAATAGCCCTGACGGTAAAGCAGCCCGACCGCGACGAAGGGCAGGCGCATGTCGCTCGCCGCCTTGCAATGATCCCCCGCCAGGATGCCCAGGCCACCCGAGTAGATGGGGAAACTCTCGTGCAGGCCGAACTCGAAACAGAAATACGCCACCAGGTCGTGCTCGCGCAGGGTTTCCTGGCCGGTGGCACGCATGGGCTCCGAATGATAGGTGTCGTACGCGGACAGCACGCGGTTGTAGGTGGCCAGGAAGACCTGGTCGTCCACCGCATCCACCAGCCGCTGTTCGTCGATGCGTCGCAGGAACAGCTTGGGGTTGTGGCCTACGGCATCCCACAGACCGGGGTGCAGGCGCGCGAACAGCGTGCGTGTGGGCCGGTCCCAGCTGTACCAGAGATTGGTGGCGAGTTCCTCCAGCCGCGCCAGCCGGCGCGGAATCCTGGGGTTCACCTCGATGGTGAAGGTATGGCCGTTGCTCATGACTGCTCCGCTCGTGAAGGCTCACTGGGAAAGGGACGCTTCCATCCGGCCGGCGCGGCGCGCCGCGCCGGGGGGAAAGCGGCGCCGCGGGGGCATCAGGCCCTGATGAAATGCTCCCGGTAGTACTTGAGTTCGTTGATGGATTCGTAAATGTCGGCCAGCGCCGTGTGCTTGCCTTCCTTCACCACCCCGGACGCGATCTCCGGCTTCCAGCGCTTGACCAGCTCCTTGAGCGTGCTCACGTCCAGGTTGCGGTAGTGAAAGTAGGCTTCCAGTTTCGGCATGTAGCGGGCCAGGAAACGGCGATCCTGGCAGATCGAGTTGCCGCACATGGGGGACTTGCCCGCGGGCACCAGCGGCTCCAGGAACGCGATCATCTGCGCTTCGACGTCTGCCTCGCTCAACGTGGATGCACGCACCCGCTCGATGAGTCCGCTCTTGCCGTGGGTGCTCTTGTTCCAGTCGTCCATGGCGTCCAGCACCTCGTCCGGCTGATGGACCGCCAGCGCAGGCGATTCCGCCACCACGTTGAGCTGGGCGTCGGTCACCACCAGCGCCACTTCGATGATGCGGTTTTGCTCCGGATAAAGTCCGGTCATTTCCATGTCGATCCAGATCAAGTGATTCTCGTTTGGCGCCTGTGCCATAATTTCCGTTCTCTTCCCGGCCTGGAAAAACCCTTTCCCAAGCCATGATTATTCCTGTGCAGACGGTGACGGCCGTATTTCTATTTGCCCTCGCGACCAGCGTGCTCATGCAGTTGTGGCTCGCGCGCCGTCACATGACACACATTCTAGCGCATCGGGACTGCGTGCCGGCGGCCTTCGCCGGACGCATCGCGCTTGCGGACCACCAGAAGGCCGCCGACTACACCGTGGCCAGAACCCACCTCAATATGGTGCAGGTGGTGACCGATGCCCTGGTGCTGCTGGTCCTCACCCTGGGCGGCGGTCTCGACGCCCTGGACAGCTTCTGGCGCAGCGCAGTCGCCGCGGAACTGCCCCGCGGGGCGCTGCTGATCGCCAGCGTGGTGCTGCTGCTCGGCCTGGTGGAACTGCCCTTTTCCCTGTACCGCACCTTCGTGATCGATGCCCGCTTCGGTTTCAACCGCATGACACCGGCGCTGTTCGTGGCGGATCTTTTCAAGGGCACGCTGGTCATGCTGGTGCTGGGGCTGCCCCTGGCGTTCCTGCTGCTCTGGCTGATGCGTGTCACGGGTGATACCTGGTGGCTGTATGCCTGGGGCGTGTGGGCGGCTTTCAACCTGCTGGTTCTGACGCTTTATCCCACCGTGATCGCACCCCTGTTCAACCGCTTCACCCCGCTGCCGGAAGGCGAGCTGAAACGGCGCATCGAAGCCCTGCTCGCCCGCTGTGGTTTCACGCCACGGGGCCTGTTCGTGATGGACGGCTCGCGCCGCACCAGCCACGGCAATGCCTATTTCACCGGCTTCGGCCGGGCGAAACGCATTGTTCTCTATGACACCCTGCTGGAAAAACTCGCCCCGGAGGAAGTGGAAGCGGTGCTCGCCCACGAGCTGGGCCATTTCAGACGCCGCCACGTGACCAAGCGGCTGGCCTGGCTGTTCACCCTGAGTCTTGCCGCACTGTGGCTACTGGCCCGGCTGATGGAGACCGAAGGCTTCTTCATGGGCCTCGGGGTGAGCCAGCCCTCCACCTACATGGGACTCACCCTGTTCATGCTGGTGGCACCGGTGGCCGGCTTCCTGCTGCATCCGCTGGCGTCCCTCTATTCCCGTCGCCATGAATTCGAGGCGGATGCCTTTGCCGCCCGTCATGCCAGCGCCGGTGCTCTCGTGACTGCCCTCACCAAGCTCTACCAGGACAACGCCGCCACCCTGACGCCGGATCCACTTTATTCCGCTTTCTACGATTCCCACCCGCCTGCGGCATTGCGCATCGGCCGCCTGGAAACCGCCGCCCACTGAAAGGAGTCCACCATGATCCGCCTGCTGCCTGTGCTGCTGCTCGTCGCCACAACCGTCCACGCCGAACCTTTCGCCGGCGGTGACGTGAAAAAGGGCAAGAGCCTGCACGACGCCAAATGCACGGCCTGCCACGTCTCCCTCTACGGCGGAGACGGCTCCGGCATCTACACGCGTGCAGACCGCAAGGTGAAGAGCGCGGCAGCCCTGGCCTCACGCATTTCCGCCTGCAATGCCAACACCGGCGCCGGCTGGTTCCCGGAGGACGAGCGCCACGTGGGCGCCTATCTCAACCAAACTTTTTACCACTTCAAATGAGGAGCCGATCATGAGCACCGTCGTCTGCGATCTCACAAAGGGCCATTGCAAACCGTGCGAGGGAGGTGTGCCGCCTCTCACTCCCGAACAGATCAATACCTACCTGGGACAGGTGAAGGGCTGGGAGCTCAGCAATGGCGCCATCAGCAAGACCTATCAGTTCAAGAACTATTACGAGACCATGGCCTTCGTGAACGCCACCGCCTGGATTTCCCACCGCGAGGACCACCACCCGGACCTGGAGGTGGGCTACAACAAGGTGACCGTGCGTTACATCACCCACGCCATTGGCGGGCTGTCCGAGAACGACTTCATCTGCGCCGCCAAGATCGACGCCCTGTTCGATCTCTGATAGGCGCGCCATGGCGCAGGGACGCGTGGCCGGGCGTGTGGTGGCAGCCCACGGCAAGCGCTACCAGGTGGAACTCGGGGATGGCCGCGTCCTCGGCTGTGTGACCCGGGGCAAGAAAACCGGCGTGGCCTGCGGCGACCGGGTGGAGGTCACGCCCACCGGACCCGCGGAGGGCGTGATCGAGACCGTCGCGCCACGCAGCAGCGTGCTCTACCGCTCCGACCCCTACCGCCAGAAGGTAATTGCCGCCAACGTCAGCCAGGTGATTGTCGTGGTGGCGGCCGTGCCCAGCTTCTATGAGGAGCTGCTCAACCGGGCACTGGTGGCCGCCGAGGCGGCGCATCTCAAGAGCGTGATCGTCCTCAACAAGAGCGATCTGCCGGAAACGGTGCAGGCGGAGGCGCGTCTCGCCCTCTATGGTGGGCTGGGCTATCCCCTGGTGAAGCTTTCCGCGAAGACGGATGTCTCGCCCCTGCGCCCCTACCTCGCGGGCCAGGTAAGCGTGCTGGTGGGACAGTCCGGCATGGGCAAGTCCACCCTGGTGAATGCCCTCGTGCCCGGTGCCCGCGCCGC
>JBBFMG010000142.1:0-6088 GCA_037478575.1 Burkholderiales bacterium
CACGAAATCCGGCTTGCGCGGTGGATCCCCGAAGGCGGTGCCCACGGCCCGGCCGTCGTGCACCTCGAGAAAGGCGCTGGGGCGGGAACCATCCTCCCAGCCGTACTCGATCAGGGCGGAAAAGCCTTTCAGCCCCGATACCAGTGCCTCGTTGCGGTTCCACATGTCCTTGTAACGCTCGGCCCAGGCGGCCGACAGAAAATCGTCCATCGTTCCTCCAAAAAAAGCCGGCCGGGTCGCCCCGGCCGGACGCGGCCTCAGGCCGCGGAAAGCGCCTTGAAGATTTCGTTGAAGGAGGCTTCGCCGACGCGGGCGAAGACACCCGTATTGCCCATCACGCACACGGCATACTTGGGCCCGGCCACGGCGAAGCCGGTGGCGGGAATCCACCCGGATTCGCCGCTCATGGCGGTGTAGCCATCGGTCTGCATGCGCGCCATGTGCATGTTGGCGGCACACATGGCGGCGGCCATGGCGGCCTCGTCCTCGGTGATGTCGCCGGCGTAGCCGGTCAGCTTGCCGTCGTCGGAGAAGGTGCCTGCGGCGAACACGCCCTTGATTTTCAGCAGTGCGTTGAGATCGGCCATGTCAGTCTCCTCACAGGGACGCCAGGGTGGCGAAAGCTTTGTCGAAATCGGTGTCCTTGTTTTTCACGAACACCCCCACGTTGCCCACGATCAGGGCGGAATTCTCGGGACCCGAGACGGCGAAACCGCGCGCCGGCTCGAAGCCGTCCTTGCCGGTGTAGGCCGTCCAGCCCGAGGCTTCCATCTTGGCCATGAGCATGTTGGCCGCGCACATCTGGGCCGCCATCTTCGCCGCCTGCAGCGGAATGTTGCCCACGTAGTTGATGAGCTCGCCGGTGGGCGAGAACTCCCCGGCGGCGAATGCCCCCGGGATGCTCATTGCTTTCATGAGGTCTGCCATTGTTGACTCTCCTTGGATTGGTCGGACACAGGGATGACCCCTGCGCCAGATGCCTGAGCAACAGCCGTGCCAGAGTCGAATGCATCGTAAAATCAATAGGTTACGAGACATGTGGGGCGCCGATGTTGCAGGAAAGCGTTGCACGCCCGCCGTTGAACATGGAAAAATCATTGTTTATCAGATGGTTGAATTACATGTTGCCGTGGTGCAACATGGCGCCATGCGGGAGCTGCTGCAAAACGAGGCCATCCTGGAAGGACTCCTGGCCGGCATCGACCAGGGGGTGCTGCTCGCCACGGTGGAGGGCCAGGTGCTGTTCGCCAACGACGCCCTCCGCCAGCTCCTGGAGCTGCCCGCCGGGCAGAGCCCGCGCAATCTCAATGACGTGGGGGGCGTCAACCTCAAGCTCGCCATCACCCGCGGGCTGATCGAACGGGGCTTCGACGATGCCGTCAGCCGGCGCCAGAAAGGCGTGGTGGAACTGGAGCGCTGGCTGGATCTGCCCTCGGGCCGCCGCTGTTTCCGCCTGCGCACCGGCATCATCGAGCGCGATAAGGGCGGCGCGGTGCGGCTGGTGCTGCTGCGCGATGTGACGGAAATGGCCCGGCTGCGCGAAGGGGCAGAGGGCGGCGCCGCCCAGGACTTCATCACCCGCGATCCGCGCATGCTGGAAGTGCTGCGTCAGCTGCGTCAGGCCGCGCCCACCGAGGCCTACGTGCTCATGCAGGGTGAATCCGGCACCGGCAAGAATGTGCTGGCGCGCCAGCTGCACCGCCTGAGTCCCCGTGCCGCGCAGCCCCTGGTGGAAGTGAACTGCGCGGCCATTCCCTCGGAGCTCCTGGAATCGGAATTCTTCGGCCACGTCAAGGGCGCCTTCACCGGTGCGGCCAGCGACCGCGCCGGCCGTTTCGCCGCCGCCGATCACGGCACCCTGTTCCTCGACGAGGTGGGCGAGGTGCCCCTCCATCTGCAGGCGAAATTCCTCAAGGCGGTGCAGGAGCGCAGCTTCGAGCCCGTGGGCTCCAATCGCAGCCAGACGGTGGACGTGCGCATCGTCTCCGCCTCCAACCGCAACCTCAAGGATGCGGTGGAGGCACGCCAGTTCCGCGCCGATCTCTACTACCGCCTGTCCGTGATCACCCTGCACATTCCGCCGCTGCGCGCCCGCAAGGCGGACATTCCGCTGCTCATCGACCACTTCCTCGACCGGCTCTACACGCGCGGCTATGCCCGCGCCGTGCTCGCGCCCGAGGCTTTGCGTCTGCTGCTGGACTATCCCTGGCCGGGCAATGTGCGCGAGCTGGAAAACGCCCTGGAGCACGCCCTCATCTGCGCGGTGGACGGCGTGATCCAGCCGGAGAGCCTGCCCCAGGACATCCGTGACTATCACAGCCAGGGCGCGCTGCCCGCCACCCTGCCCCGCAGCGAGGATGCGGACAGCCACCTGCGCGGCCAGATCCTGTTCGCCCTGAAACGCTGCGATGGCAACAAGGCCGCGGCGGCCAAGATGCTGGGCATCGACCGCACCACCCTGTGGCGGCGCATGCGGCGGCTGGGACTGGCATGACCGGGCCCGTTTCGCACCATCGCATTGCGCGTTGCGGAGAGGGTTGACCTCCCGCATCCGCGACGCACCGCCGTCGCGGTCCGGCTCTCTCCCCGGTGGGGTAGAACCACGGTGGGGAGCCAAGCATTCAGGTAACCTCCAACAACAGGAAATCAGTCATGCAAACCTGGTATCTGCCGGCCTTTCTCGCCTTCGTCTTCTGGGGCCTGTGGGCCCTGTTCCCCAAGATCACGACCAGCCTCATCGACCCCCGCAGCGCGCTTTTCTTCCAGGCGCTGGGGGCGTTCTGCGTGGCGCTGGTGGTGCTGGCCACCCTCCACTTCCGGCCCCAGTGGGATGCGCGGGCAGTGCCGCTGGCACTGCTCACCGGCGCCCTGGGCATGACCGGCGGCATCGCCTACATGTTTGCCATCTCCCGCGGCCCGGCCATGCTGGTGTCGGTGCTCACCGCGCTCTATCCCCTGCTCACGGTGGTGCTTGCCTGGGCCTTCATGGGCGAGGCGGTGAGCCTGCGCCAGTGGGCCGGCATCGTCCTGGCCCTGCTCGCCATGGCCCTCATGGCCGGCTGAGCCCATCGACATCATCGATGATCCTCTGACAAACAATCCATTGGCTCCATGACTGAAACGGGCCTAAGGTGCGGTCGTGGGCGGCGCATGCAGAACGTGCGCCGCCTGTTCCGCAACCCCAACCCAGGAGGCAGTCATGTCCCAGCTTGCACAATGTCCCTTCCACGTCGCCGCGGAAGCCAAAACCCTCGAAGACTGGTGGCCGCAGCGGCTCAATCTGCGCATCCTGCGCGCGCCTTCGCCCGGCTCCGACCCCATGGGGCCCCAGTTCGATTACCGCCGCGAATTCGCAAGCCTCGACCTTGCCGCGGTCAAGGCCGACCTGCGCCGGGTGTTGCGCGAGTCCCAGGACTGGTGGCCCGCGGATTTCGGCCATTATGGGCCCCTGTTCATCCGCATGGCCTGGCATTCCGCCGGCACCTACCGCATCGGTGACGGCCGCGGCGGCGCCGGCAGCGGTCAGCAGCGTTTCGCGCCCCTCAACAGCTGGCCCGACAACGCCAACCTGGACAAGGCGCGCCGCCTGCTGTGGCCGGTGAAGCAGAAATACGGGCGGAAAATTTCCTGGGCCGACCTCATGATCCTGGCCGGCAACGTGGCCCTGGAGGACATGGGCTTCCGGACCATCGGCTTCGGCGGCGGCCGTGTCGATGCCTGGGAACCGGACGAGTCCGTCTACTGGGGCCCCGAGGGCAGGTGGCTGGAGGACCGTCGCCATCAGGGCCGCGCGCTGGAGGATCCGCTGGCAGCCGTGCAGATGGGGCTCATCTACGTCAATCCGGAAGGACCCAACGGCAATCCGGATCCCGTGGCCGCCGCCCACGACATTCGCGATACCTTCCGGCGCATGGGCATGAACGACGAGGAAACCGTGGCCCTCATCGCCGGCGGACACAGCTTCGGCAAGGCCCATGGCGCCGGCCCCGCCACTCATCTCGGACCCGAACCGGAGGCGGCCCCCATCGAGCAGCAGGGGCTGGGGTGGCTGTCCAGCTTTGGCAGCGGCAAGGGGCCGGACACCATCACCGGCGGGCCGGAAGTCACCTGGACCCAGACGCCCACGCGCTGGAGCCATCACTTCCTGCAAAACCTGTTTGGCTACGAGTGGGAACTCACCAAAAGCCCCGCGGGCGCATGGCAATGGGTGGCCAAGGACGCACCGGCGGTCATCCCGGATGCCTTCGATCCCCAAAGAAAGCATCGTCCCACCATGCTGACCACGGATCTTTCCCTGCGCTTCGATCCGGCCTACGAAAAAATCGCCCGGCGCTTCCTGCAACATCCGGAGGAACTGGAAGCCGCGTTTGCGCGCGCCTGGTTCAAGCTGGTGCACCGGGACATGGGGCCCAAGAGTCGCTACCTGGGGCCTGAAGTGCCGCAGGAGGATTTTCTCTGGCAGGATCCGCTACCGCCGGTGACGCACCCCCTGATCGACGAGGACGACATCGCCCGCCTCAAGGCGCGCGTGCTCGCCAGCGGTCTGGCGATGCGCGACCTGGTCTATGTGGCCTGGTCCGCCGCCGCGACCTTCCGCGGCTCCGACAAACGGGGCGGCGCCAACGGCGCGCGTATCCGGCTCGCCCCTCAGAAGGACTGGCCCGTGAACGAACCGGCCACCCTGGCGCGCGTGCTGGCAGGACTCACGGAAATCCAGGCGGTCTTCAACCGGGAGGCGCCCGGCGGGCGGCAGGTGTCCCTCGCCGATCTCATCGTGCTGGGCGGCTGCGCGGCCGTGGAACAGGCCGCGCGCGCGGCAGGGGTAGCCGTGAGCGTACCCTTCGTCCCGGGCCGAACCGACGCCGCGCCGGGCCAGACCGACATCGAGGGCTTCGCGGTGCTGGAACCCTTCGCCGACGGTTTCCGCAACTACCTGCGCGCGCCCTCCGGCGTCCCCGCCGAGCATCTGCTGGTGGATCGTGCCCAGCTGCTCACCCTCACCGTGCCCGAAATGACCGTGCTGGTGGGTGGCCTGCGAATGCTGGGCGCCAACCACGGCGGCAGCCGGGACGGCGTGTTCACCACCCGCCCGGGCGTGCTCGGCACCGACTTCTTCATCAACCTGCTGGACATGGGCACCCAGTGGACGCCGGTCGATGCCGACCGGCACCGGTTCGAAGGGCGGGACCG
This sequence comes from Burkholderiales bacterium, assembly GCA_037478575.1. GTDB lineage: Bacteria > Pseudomonadota > Gammaproteobacteria > Burkholderiales > Thiobacteraceae > Thiobacter. The sequence continues at coordinate 5,191 of JBBFMG010000142.1, forward strand.
CAGGACGGGCCGGCTGAAATGGACGGCCACCCGTGTCGACCTCGTATTCGGCGCCAATGCCGAGCTGCGCGCCGTGGCCGAAGCCTACGCCGCGGCAGATGCCCGCGAAAAATTCGTGCACGACTTCGTGGCCGCGTGGCACAAGGTGATGATGCTGGACCGCTTCGATGTGGCCTGGCATTGACGCCCACGCCGGGCCGGCCGCGGTCGGCCCGGCCGGGTCCCGCGCAAAGCAAAAACCCCAACCGGGCGTGGTTGGGGTTTGGTATTGGTGGTGGAGTCAACCACCGATTTCGAACTCATTTTCCAAACCCCTGCGCAATCCTTCGGGCCAGTGCGGAAAGTTTCGGGCGTTTGTCCGTTTCACGCTGCCCCGCAGGAGCACGCTGTAGCCCCGCTGCACACGGACTCACTGAATGAAGCGGTTGAGGTTGGAAATGGCCGGTACGAGGAGCTTGTATGTTCAGACTGAACCACCCCGGGAATTCCGGAGACTCGTTGGTGTGAGTCACGCCGCCATGGTGAGCTCACGCTGTAGTCGATAGTGAACGGCTTCTGCTTCCGCTGGCGGGATGTCCCCGATCGGTCCCAGCAGGCGCTTGTGGTTGAACCAGTCCACCCACTCGAGCGTAGCCAGCTCGACGTCCTGCAGGTTCCGCCAGGACCGTCGATGGATCACCTCAGCCTTGTACAGGCCGTTGATGGTCTCGGCCAGCGCGTTGTCGTAGGAGTCGCCGACGCTGCCGACCGACGGCTCGATTTCGGCCTCGGCCAGCCGCTCCAGGCAGTTGAATAACCGTTCCTGGGCTGCGGCACGCGGGCCGGACACCCAGTCATCATAGATCTCTGGGAGCAGATCGCCAGTATAGATGGTCACAGCCACACGAAGCGACGAGAG
>JBBFMG010000143.1:0-4217 GCA_037478575.1 Burkholderiales bacterium
GCCGGCTTCAGCCGAAGAACAGATAGCTCACGCCGATCGCCGCCACCACGCCCGCGAGATCCGCGAGCAGGGCGCAGCCCACCGCGTGGCGCGCGCGCCGGATGCCCACCGCGCCGAAATAGACTGCCAGCACGTAGAACGTGGTTTCCGTGCTGCCCTGGATCACCGCCACCAGACGACCGGCAAAGGAATCGGGTCCGAAGGTGCGCATGGTCTCCACCATCATCGCCCGTGCCCCGCTGCCCGAAAGGGGCTTCACCAGCGCCGTGGGCAGACCGTCCACGAAACGCGCATCCAACCCCGCCCCCGTCACCAGGCCCCGGATGCCGTCCAGCACCAGCTCCAGAGCCCCACTGGCCCGCAGCATGCCGATGGCGACCAGCATCGCCACCAGGAAGGGAATGATTCCCACGGCGATGTGGAAGCCCTCCTTTGCTCCCTCGATGAAGATCTCATATACCGGCAGGCGCCGGCGCAGCGCGCCCAGCAGGAAGACGGCGATGAGCCCAAGCAGGATGGCATTGGTGGCAATGGCCGACTGACGCTGCATCTCTGCCGCAGGCAGCGACGCGAAATAGGCGGCCATGCCCGCCACCAGGGCCGTGGCCCCCCCCAGATAAAGCAGCACCACCGCATCCCACAGCCGGATACGCTGCACCGCCGCCACCGCCAGCAGGCCCACCAGGGTGGAGCACCAGGTGGCGATGAGGATGGGAATGAACACGTCGGTGGGATCAGCCGCCCCCATCTGGGCGCGGTAGGTGAAGATGGTGATGGGAAAGACCGTCACCGACGAGGCGTTGAGCACCAGAAACAGAATCTGGGCGTTGCTGGCCGTCTCCGGCCGGGGATTGAGGGCCTGCAGCTCGCGCATGGCCTTGAGCCCAAGGGGTGTGGCGGCATTGTCCAGGCCCAGCACGTTGGCGGCGAGATTCATGACCACCGCCCCCTGGGCGGGATGACCGGCAGGCACTTCCGGCATCAGGCGGGTGAGCAGCGGCGACAGGAACCGGGTGAGCAGGGTGAGGACACCACCGGCCTCGCCGATGCGCATGAGCCCGAGCCACAGACTCATCACGCCGGTGAGTCCCAGCGCCACCTCGAAGGCCAGGCGGCTGCTGTCGAACATGCTCTTCATGAGGGCGGCGAACACTTCGCCGTGGCCCAGCAGCGTGGCCTGCACCAGGGCAGTGGCCAGCGCCACCAGCAGAAAGCCCGCCCAGATGGCGTTCAGCATGGGCCCGGGGTGGCGCCGCCGCTGCAGGCGGTGGCGCGGGCGGTGCGACGGCCGTGGCCAGCTGATGCACCGCCAGGGCATACTGGAAGCTGCGGTTGTAGCGGGTGATGACGTAGTAGTTCTGGAAGGCCAGCCAAAACTCCGGTCCGGCCGTGGTGTCCAGACGCACCAGCATGGCCTCGGCCTCTTCGGGCACCGCCTCACCCGGGGTGACGCCCCGCCGGCGCCACTCGGCCACGCTGCGGCGCGCGCTCCAGCCGGTATTGGCCAGCTCCCGCGTCTCCTCCCCCGCCACTGCCACGGGCACCGCCACCGGCCCGCCTGGCTGCCAGCCGAAGGCCTGCAGGTAACGGGCCACGCTGCCGATGGCATCCACCGGGTTGCGCCAGAGATCGGCCTGACCGTCGCCATCGAAATCCACGCCGTACTGGCGGCAGCTGCTGGGCATGAACTGCCCGAGCCCCATTGCACCCGCGTAGGAGCCTTTCACCGCCAGGGCATCGAACCCCTGCTCCCGGGCGAGCAGGAGGAATTCCCCCAGCTCGCGCCGGAAATAGTCGGCACGGGGAGGATAGGCCACCGCCAGGGTGGTGAGGGCATCCAGCACGCGCCAGCCCCCGGTGTTGCGACCATACTGGGTCTCCACCCCGAGGATCGCCACAATGACCGACTCCGGCACGCCGTAGGTTTGCCGCGCCCGGGCCAGGGTTTCGGCATGGGTCTCCCAGAATGCCACCCCACCCTGGATGCGCGTCTCGTTGAGGAACAGGGGACGGTACTGGTCCCAGGGGCGTGCCTCGGCGGGCAGCGAAATGGCGCGCACGATCTGGGGCTTGAGATGCACCTGCCGGAACAGCCGGTCGAGTTCCTGCACGTCAAGCGCCAGCGTGTTCGCCAGTTCCCGGACGAAGGCGGCGTAACCGGGCTGCGCGGCGAAGGATGGGCCGGGATCCGGCGCGCGCCGCGCCGCCACGGGCAGACTCACGGCCAACAGCAGGGCCCACAGCAGCACTCTCATTTCGCTTCCCCCCTGCCCACACCCAGCAGCAGCCGGTCCAGCCACCGGTCGGGCAGCCAGCGCCGCGCATACCAAAGCAGGGTGGCGGGCACCGTGACGCGATAGCGGGTCCGGGGCCGGCGCGCTTCCAAAGCGCGCAGGGCGGGGGCCAACACCGCCTCGGCGGGCAGAGTGAAGGGGGCGGCGGGGCCTTTCTTGGTCAGACGGCGCTCCATGGCCTCGTAGCGTTCCCGGTGCGCGCTGTGCAGCTTGTCGATGTTGCGCTGGTAGGCGGCGAAGGCATTGGCACGGAAGCGGCTTTCGATGGGTCCGGGCTCGATCAACACCACGTGGATGCCACTGCCCGCCAGCTCCAGGCGCAGGGTGTCGCTGATGCCCTCCAGCGCGTATTTGGAAGCAGTGTAGGCGCCGCGGTAAGGCAGCGCCACATAGCCCAGCAGCGAGCTCACCTGCAGGATGCGCCCGTGACCCTGGCGGCGCATCACAGGAATGATGCGGTTGGTGAGTTCCACGGTGCCGAACAGGTTGGTCTCGAACTGTTCCCGCAGCACCTCGCGGCGCAGATCCTCCACCGCCCCGGGCTGGCCATAGGCGCCGTTGTTGCACAGGGCGGTGAGCCGGCCTCCGGTCCGGGTCAGCACGCTGTCCACAGCCGCCGCGATGGACGCGGAATCGGCGAGATCGAGGGACACGGCCGGGAAACCCTCTCCGGCGAGACGCGCCACGTCCTCCGCCCTGCGCGCGCTGGCGAACACCTGCCAGCCACGGGCCGCAAGACCGCGCGCGAGGGCGAGGCCAATGCCACTGGAACAGCCGGTGATGAGTATGCTCTTGTCCATGCCGATGGTCAGACTATATGGGCAGGAAGACGGCCGTGGCGAGATTCTGGATGACACGCACGATGGTGCGCTGGGTGCGGCCCGCGACGATGCGCGCCATCATGTCCGTCTCGCCGATCAGCTTGCCGAACTCGCGCTCGAAGGAAAGATTGCGCACCTCCCCGCCCATCTCGTTGGAAAGCAGGTAGGGTTCGCCCCGGGCATCGCACGCGTTGGCCAGCTTCCAGGCCGCGATTTCGTAATTGCGCGCGGCGTTGTAGAGCTTCTGGGGATCCAGCTCGTCCAGCGCGTAGAACTCGGTGCGGTCGTTGTAGGCCGCCAGGGTCATGGTGGCCAGCCCCCAGATGAAAGCCAGCACCCGGTCGCCACCATAGTCGTCACGGAAGGCCAGGTGCACCGCGTCGGTGCCGCGCCTGCCCTGCAACGCCGGTAGCTCCCGCTGGAAGCCGCCCTCGAACAGGTACGCCATGGCCTGCTCCAGGGACGCCTGCCCACCCTTGCGCCATTCGCGCGGATTGCGTCGGTAGAGCTTCTCCGCCAGCACGCGCAGGTGGTCCAATGCCGACTGCACGTGCAGTTCGGCCACATTGTCGATGTCGGTCTTGGCCAGGGACGCGACGCGGAATTCGGCTGGGGCGGGCCGGGCGGCCGGTGGCCCGCCGGCATGGGTGCAGGCAAGCAGAAAACAGACGGAGAAGGCGAGGACGAGCCAGCGCATGTGGCGCCAGTGTAGCCCGAAACCTGCTGCCGTTGACACCACGAAGCCCTCACGGCGCCAGGGGACGGATCAGCTCCGGGCCGTCGTTGCGTGGATTGTTCACCCGCGTGCTCACGGGTTCCGCCACCAGCTCATCCCCAGCATAGGGAGCGAGCAGGGACAGACACGCCTGCGCCGGTGTGGCGGGGTCGAGCCAGGTGCGGTAGCTCTCCGGCGGCAGGATCACCGGCATGCGTTCGTGGATGGGCCGCATCCATGCGTTGGCTTCGGTGACGATGATGGTGCAGGTTTCCAGCACCCCCTCCCCACCCTGCCAGCGTTCCCACAGCCCGGCGAAGGCAAAGGGTTGACGGTCCTTGCGGTGGATGTACCAGGGCTGCTTGGCCGTCCCCTGCTTCTGCCATT
>JBBFMG010000143.1:4227-5983 GCA_037478575.1 Burkholderiales bacterium
CGTCGGCGGCGAAAGGCGTCGCGAAAAGCCGGCTTCAGCGCCACCGTCTCCGCGCGGGCATTGATGGTGCTGTAGTCACTGCGGGGTTCCTTCGCCCAGTGGGGGACGAGCCCCCATTTCACCCAGGCGAGCTCATAGCCGCCCGTGGCACCAACACGGATGATGGCCACCGGCAGACTGGGGGCGATGTTGTAGGAAACGGGCACCGGCGGCAGGCTCACGCCCAGCACCGCGCCGATCGGGGAGAGATCCGGGGTGGTGAGCGTATAGCGGCCGCACATCAGAGCTGCTCCAGATGGAGCCGCTGGCCGGGTTGCGGCGTGTGCACGCGTGCGCCGAGGGTGGTGCGCAGATGCTGCGCCAGGGCATCCATGGCCGCGGGCTCGCCGTGTACCAGGACCACGGGCGGCCGGCCACGGAAATGGGCATACCAGGCGGCGAGTCCTGCCTGGTCCGCATGGGCGGACAATCCGCCCACGGTGTGGATGCGGGCCCGCACGGGCACCTCCTCGCCAAACAGATGCACGTTTTTCGCGCCATCCACCAGCGCCCGGCCCAGGGTACCCTGGGCCTGGAAGCCGACGATGAGCACATGGGCCTGGGCGAAGGGCAGGTTGCGCTTCAGGTGATGCAAAATGCGCCCGCCGGTGCACATCCCACTGCCGGCGATGATGATGGCCCCCGCCCGGATGTCATTGATGCGCATGGATTCCTCTGCCGTGCGCGTGAGGCGCAGGTTGGGCAGGGCGAAGGGATCGCCGTGATGGGCCACGATCTCCCGTGCCGCCTTGTCGTACACGCCCTGGTACTTGCGATAGAGTGCGGTGGCCTCGATGGCCATGGGACTGTCCAGGAACAGGTGCCACTCGTCGAGGTGCCAGTCCCGGTAGTGGCGCGCGAACACGTAAAGCAGCTCCTGGGTGCGCCCCACGGCGAAGGCCGGCACCAGGATGTTGCCCTTGCCTGCGTGGGCGCTGCCGACGATCTCGCCCAGCTCTGCCCAGGTGGCGTCCCACGGTCGGTGACAACGGTCGCCGTAGGTGGATTCCATCACCACCAGATCGGCCTCCTCGAGCAGCGTGGGATCGGCCAGGATGGGCGCCCCCGCATGCCCCAGGTCCCCACTCACCACCACGCGCCGGGTCAGACTGCCCTCCTGCATGCGGATATCCACCATGGCCGAGCCGAGGATGTGTCCCGCATCATGCAAGGTGACGGTGACACCCGGCAGGATGTCCACGGGTTCGCCGTACTCGATGGGCTTGAAATGGCGCTCGGTGGTATAGACGTCGTCCTGGTCGAACAGGGGGTCGAGGCGCGGTTTGCCCCGCCCGGCCTGATAGCGGTTGTAACGCTCGGCTTCCTTCTCGTTGAGATGGGCCGCATCCTCCAGCATCACGCGGCACAGGGCGGCGGTGGCGCGGTGGGCATAGATAAAGCCGCGGAAGCCGGCCTTGACCAGCACCGGCAGACGGCCGGAATGATCCAGATGGGCATGGGTGAGCACCACCGCATCGATCTCGCGGGCATTGAAGGGCAGCGGCTGCCGGTTGAGCTTTTCGTGCTCGGGCGAACCCTGGATCAGTCCGCAGTCCACCAGGAAGCGGTGGCGTCCCACCTGGAACAAATGGCAGGAGCCCGTGACTTCCCGCGCCGCGCCGTGGAATTCGATGTGCATGTTGCGCCCTATTTCAGGATCCGGGCCAATCGCGCCACGCCTTCCTGCAGCCGTTCCATGCCGGTGGTGTAGGCAAAG
>JBBFMG010000144.1:0-5963 GCA_037478575.1 Burkholderiales bacterium
TGAGCAAACGGCGTTCAGTCATGGTCGCCTCCCGGGCGCGGGCGGTGTGGGAACAGTTTGCGCACCACCAGGAAAAACACGGGCACGAAGAAGATGGCGAGCAGGGTGGCGGCGATCATGCCGCCGATCACGCCGGTGCCCACGGCATGGCGGCTGGCGGCACCGGCACCGGTGGAAATGGCCAGGGGCAGCACGCCCAGGATGAAGGCGAAGCTGGTCATGAGGATGGGGCGCAGACGCAGCCGGCAGGCTTCCAGAATCGCGCGGGTGAGATCCATGCCTTCCTCCTGCAGCTTGCGCGCGAACTCGATGATGAGAATGGCGTTCTTGGCCGACAGGCCGATGATGGCGATCAGACCCACCTTGAAGAAGACGTCGTTGGGCAGACCACGCAACTGCACCGCGAGCACCGCGCCGAGAATGCCCAGGGGCACCACCAGGATCGCTGCCAGGGGAATCACCCAGCTTTCGTAGAGGGCGGCCAGCGCCAGGAACACCACCAGCACCGAGAGGGCGAACAGGACGGGCGCCTGGGCCCCGGCGAGGCGTTCCTCGTATGAGGTGCCGGACCACTCGAAGGCGAAGCCCGGCGGCAGCTTCGCCGCGATTTCCTCCATGGCACGCATGGCCTCGCCGGTGGAGTGGCCGGGGGCCGGCATGCCGGCGATTTTCATGGACGGATTGCCGTTGTAGCGGTCCAGCTTGGGCAGACCCGTGACCCATCTGGGTTGGGCGATTTCCCCCAACAGCACGATGCCGCCGTTGCGGTTGCGCACGGGCAGGCGCAGCAGGTCCTCCGGCGTGGCGCGCAAATCGGCGTCGGCCTGCATCTGCACGCGCAGGATACGCCCCTGGCGCACGAAGTCGTTGACGTAGGCCACCCCCACGGCGGAGGTGAGCGTGTCGTTGAGTTCGGCCATGTCCACCTGCAGGGCCTGGGCCTTGTCCCGGTCGATGTCCAGATACACCTGCGGCGCGGGCTCCTGGCCCTCCGGGCGCACACCCGCCAGGCGCGGATCGCGGCTGGCCATGGCCAGCACCTGATTGCGCACGTCCATCAGCATCTCGCGCCCCTGTCCCGTCCGGTCCAGCAAGCGGAAGTCGAAGCCGCCCACCGCACCCAGTTCGGGAATGGGCGGGGGATTCACCGCAAAGATCATGGCCTCCCTGATGCGCATGAAGGTCATCATGGCGCGCCCGATCAGCCCCTGGGCGGAATGCTCCGGCCCCTTGCGCAACTCCCAGTCCTTGAGCTGCGTGAACAGCAGGGCTGCGTTCTGGCCCCGGCCGAAGAAGGAGAAGCCCACCACGCCGATCACCCGTTCCACCTCGGGCTGCTTCATGTAGAACTGTTCCGCCTGGGACAGCACTTCCACGGTGCGAGCCTGGGTGGCACCGCCGGGCAGTTGCACCAGGGTGATGAAATAGCCCTGGTCCTCGTCCGGCAGGAAGCTGCCGGGCAGGCGGCTGAACAGCCACCCCGTGGCAACCACGATGGCGAGATAGATCACCACCCAGCGGCCGGCACGGGCGAGGATGCGCGCCACCAAACCCTGGTAGCCGTTCGTGACACGCTTAAAGAAGCGGTTGAACCAGCGCTTCTCGTCCTTCTCCGCCTCCCCGGGCTTGAGCAGGGTGGCACACATGGCGGGCGTGAGCGACAGGGCCATCAGCACCGAGAAGGCCATGGTGAGGATCAGGGTGGCGGCGAACTGGCGATAGATCGCTCCCACCGAGCCGCCGAAGAACAACATGGGCATGAACACTGCCGACAGCACCACCGAGATGCCGAGGATCGCCCCGATGATCTGGTCCATGGCCTTGAGTGTGGCCTGGAGGGGCGGCAGGCGCTCCTCGCGCATGATGCGCTCCACGTTCTCCACCACCACGATGGCGTCGTCCACCAGGATGCCGATGGCGAGCACCATGGCGAACAGGGTGAGCACGTTGATGGAGAAGCCGAACGCGTAAAGGCCCGCGGTGGCACCGGCCAGCGCCACCGGCACCACCACGGCGGGGATCAGGGTGGTGCGCCAGTGGCCCAGGAAGACATACATCACGATGAACACCAGGATCATCGCCTCGCCCAGGGTCTTGACCACCTCGAAGATGGAGATCTCGACGAAGCGCGAGGTGTCGTAGGGCACGGCCCAGTCCACGCCCTCGGGGAAGAAGCGGGCCAGCTCCGCCATGCGCGCCTTCACTGCCCGGGCCACGTCCAGGGCATTGGCGCCCGGTGCCACACGGATGGCGATGGCGGCGATGGGCTGACCGTTCATGCGCGCGTAGCGCTCGTAGCTTTCCGCGCCCAGTTCCACCCGGGCCACGTCCCGGACCCGCACGGTGGAGCCATCGGGCAGGGCGCGCACCACCACGTTGCCGAATTCCTCCGGCGTGGCGAGGCGTCCCCGGGTGACGATCACCGCGTTCACCTGGGCGCCGGGACTCGCCGGTGCCTGGTTGAGTTCGCCGGTGGCGAGCTGCACGTTCTGGGCGGCGAGCGCCCGCTTCACATCGCCCGGCGTCAGGCCGTAGTTCACCAGCTGCTCCGGTTTGAGCCAGATGCGCATGGAGTATTCCGCGCCGAACAGGATGGCCTCGCCCACCCCGGGCAGGCGGCGGATGGGATCGAGCACGTTGGCGGCGGCGAAGCTGCCCAGATCCACGAAGTTGCGCTTGCCATCCTTGGAATGGATGGCGACGAACATCAGGTAGTTGCGCTGGGGCTTGGTCACCGGCACGCCCAAACGCCGCACGTCGTCCGGCAGGCGGGCTTCCACCCGCTTCAGGCGGTTCTGGGCTTCCACCGAGGCGATGTCGATGTTGGTGCCCGGCTCGAAGGTGAGGGTGAGGGTGCCGGCACCCAGCTCCGAGCTGCCTTCCATGTAGAGGAGATGCTCGATGCCGTTCATCTCCTGCTCGATGAGCTTGATCACCGTGTCCTCGATCACCTGGGCCGAGGCGCCGGGGTAGGTCACGTTGAAGGCGATCTGGGGTGGCGCCACCTGGGGATATTGCGCCACCGGCAGCTTTTTCAGGGCGATCACGCCCACCAGCGTGATGAGGATGGCGATGACCCAGGCGAAGATGGGCCGGTGGATGAAAAAGCGGGCCATGTCAGTTCGCTTTCGGAACGGGCTTGACCACTGTGCCCGGCCGCGCCTTTTGCACGCCGGAGACGATCAGGGTTTCGCCGCCGGCGAGACCTTCCTCGATCACGAACCGGTCGCCCGCCATCGCGCCCACCTTCACCGGGCGCGGCACGGCCTTGTTTTCCGGGCCGAGGAGCAGCACGAACTGTCCCTGGGGACCGGACAGCACCGCCTTCTGGGGCACGGCGATGACGCCGGCCGCCACCGCCTGGGGCAGACGCACCCGCACGAAGGTACCCGGCAGCAGCAGGCGCTCGGGATTGGGGAATTCCGCCTTGAGGGTGATGGAGCCGGTGGCGGGATCCACGCTGAGATCGCTCATGACCAGACGGCCCTTGTGGGCGTAGGGCTGGCCGTTTTCCAGGATGAGCTCCACGCCCTGTGTCTGCGCCGTCTTCAGCCGGCCGCTCGCGAGCGCCTGCTTCAGGCGCAGCACTTCTGCATTGGGCTGGGTGAACAGCACATACACCGGGTCCAGCTGGTCGATGACGGCCAGCAGCGTCGCCTCGTTGCGGCCCACCAGGGCGCCCTCGGTCACCAGGGCGCGGCCGATGTGGCCGGAAATGGGGGCGGGCACGGTGGTGTTTTCCAGATCGAGGCGGGCGCGGGCGAGCTGGGCTTCCGCCTGCTTGAGCGCGGCGCGTGCGGCATCCACCTCCTGCTGGGTCACCGCCTTGTCCGGCAGCAGGGATTCCAGTCGTGTGAGCTGGAGTTTCTTCACTTCCACGTCCGCTTCCGCGGCCTGGGCCGCGGTGCGGTAGGTGCGGTCATCCAGCCGGAACAGGGGCTGGCCGGCTTTCACCTCGCTGCCTTCGGCGAACAGACGCTTTTCCACGATGCCTTCCACCCGCGCCCGCACCTGGGCGGTGCGCACGGCCGCCACGCGCCCCGGCAGCTCCGGGGTGAGAGTCACCTCGGCGCGGCCCACCTGGATCACCTCCACCTCGGGAGGCGGCATGGGACCGCCCGGCGCGCCGCCGGGGCCGGGGGGCGCACCCTTGCCGCTGGGGCCGCAGGCGGCGAGGAGAACGGCGAGCATCAGCAAAGGAAAGCGTTTCATGGTTGTCCTTTTCCGGAAAACGTCACTTGCGGCGCCGGGCGGGCCGCGCAGACGGGGCGAACATGCGCAGGAAGGCGTCCACCACCCGGGCGGCCTTGGCCTCGTCGGGGGCGGCCGGCAGGCCAAACAGCCGCTGCAGGCGCTCGTAATCCGAGAGCATGGCAGTGAGCAGTTCGGCGGCGAAGGCGGGGTCGTCACGGCGCAGGCGGCCTGCGTCCATCGCCCGGGCGAGATAGCGAGCCAGCCCCTGGCGCGTGCGCTGCGGGCCCTCCTCGAAAAATGGCCGCGCCAGCGTGGGAAAGCGGGGCGCCTCCGCCACCATGGTACGGAAGATGGCCACGCCCTCGGCGCTCAACACCCGGGCGCGATAGGCTGTGGCGAAGTCGAGGAGGGTGGCGCGCAGATCGCCATCGCCTTCCAGGGTCACCAGGATGGAGTGCACCGCATGGCGCATCACCTCGGCGAACAGGGCTTCCTTGCTCGCGAAGTGGTTGTAGAGCGTCTGGCGGGCCACCTGGGCGCGCGCCGCGATGCGTTCGATGCTCACCTGGTAGCCCTCCTCGCGGAAGGCGGCGCAGGCGGCATCCAGCACCCGCTGGCGGGTGTCGGCAAGATGAGTGGTGGGCAAGGGGGCGGCGGGCATGGACTGGTCAGTCTACTGCCGGGCGGCTTCCACGGCAACCATGGCGCGGGCGGGGTTGGACCTGGAGAAATGCTTCCGCGCCGGCGCAGGCGCTGCGGTCAGAGGAGGGTCAGGAAACCGACGCCGCCAGCGGCGATGAGGCCGCCCATGAGGCGCGTCGCCAGGACATGGCGCCGGGCGGCGTAACCCAGCACCACGCCCATCAGGTGCAGGCTGGCGGTGGCCAGCAGAAAACCCACGGTGTAGAGCAGGGGGGACGCGGCATCGGGCAGTTCCAGGCCGTGGGCATAGCCGTGCACCAGGCCAAAAGTGGCGGTGACAAACAGGCTTGCCAATAGGGGCGGGCGCAGCGCCAGCGTGATACAAAGGCCCAGTGCCAGGACCGATGCCGCAATGCCCGACTCCACCCAGGTTGCGGGCCCCACCTGGGGGGCGCCCGCCATGGCCAGGACCGCGCCGGCCAGGAGCGCGCCCATGAAGGCCGCCGGGAGCCACCAGACTGCGGCGCGCTGGCGTGCCTGGGCCGCCCACAGACCCACTGCGACCATGGCGAGCAGGTGGTCCCAGCCGGTGAAGGGATGCAGGAGTCCCGCGGCCAAACCTGCACTGCCGTGGCCGGTATGAGCCAGCGCGGCCGGGCTCGTGCCGGTGAGCAGCAGGCCCCCAGACAGCGCCCAGTCACGGGGTGGGGACCAGCGGGGGCTGACGATGGAGATGGTGGGCAGCTTCATCGCTCGACGGCAAGGTAGTGGAGCAGGTCTTCACATTCGGCCTCACTCAACCGGACCAGGCGGTGCGCGGGAATTGCGGGCGAGGCGAGCTTTTCCCGAACCTGCTCAGTGGGGGTCTTCAGGCGCTTGGGTTGCACGTGGCAGGTGGCGCAGGTGCTGCGGAAGATTTGCTCGCCCCGCGCGGCGTCCCCGCTCCAGGCCGCCGGGGCGGGCAGGGTAAGCATGGTGGCCACCAGGTAGAGAGCAGGCATGCGCGACATGGCGTCACCGTAGCCGGAAGTGCGCCCGCTGGCAAGTTCCTTGTATGAGTCCACCACCTTTGGCACTCGGGTTGGTGTTGGAGGAGGAATTGTAGGGGTGTTCGTTGTCCCAGGCGA
>JBBFMG010000145.1:0-5834 GCA_037478575.1 Burkholderiales bacterium
CCACGTTCACGCCCACCAGCACGTCCACGTCAGCGCAGAATTGATCCAGGGCCCGGGCGGCTTCCAGCGTGGGCCCCTTCTCCGGCAGCTGGGCCACGGCCATCAGCCGGGCAGCGGCTTCCTGGGCCTGGTTTAAGAAGCGGTCCAGGGTTTCGGCGGGCACGGCGCCAGCCCGGTCGGCGAGCTGCAGCGCGCCCACCACCACGGCGAACTCCACCGGGTCGGGGGCATCGGCCACGCGCAGCCACTCACCGTCGGCGGTGCGGCCATACCAGACGCAGGGCTTGTCCCAGGGCATGTCGGTTGCCAGGGCCGTGCGCACCGCGGCCGCCGTCCGGGGCTCGGCAAGCTCCAGACGCACCACGCAGGCGATGCGGCGGTCCACCTCCGCCGGCCATTCCGTATCCGCCTCAGACTGCGCCGGGACGCGCTCTGTTTCGGCCGGTGCCGGTTCGGTTCGCGCCTCTTGCGCCGGGGCCGAGACGGTGGGCTCGATGCGCGTTTCGCTGACCGTCCCGGCGCCACGGCTGCCGCCCAACAAGACATCCTCGCGCTGGGACTGAAAGCGCTGCTGGGCGAGCTTGCGGAAGCGCCGTTCCTGCCAGGCGTTGTAGGCCACCACGCCGAGGATCACCACCACCCCCAGCGCGAGCAGGCTCAGTTGCAGATCGTTCATCGTTGCATCCCTTTCGGCTTGCGGCGCACCGCTTAGGCCACGGCCTTTTGCTGCATCTTCATGGCGTCTTCCACGTCCACCGCCACCACGCGCGACACGCCGGGTTCGGGCATGGTGACGCCAATGAGCTGCTGTGCCATTTCCATGGTGATCTTGTTGTGGGTCACGAACAGGAACTGGGTGTGCTCGGACATGCGCTTGACCAGTTCGCAGTAGCGCAGGGTGTTGGCGTCGTCCAGGGGCGCGTCCACCTCGTCCAGCAGGCAGAAGGGCGCCGGATTCAGGCGGAACAGGGAGAACACCAGGGCCAGCGCGGTGAGGGCCTTCTCGCCCCCCGAGAGCAGATGCAGGCTGTTGTTGCGCTTGCCCGGCGGCTGGGCCACGATCTGCACCCCGGCATCCAGCAGATTGTCGCCGGTGAGGATGAGCTCGGCGTGGCCGCCGCGGAAGATGGAGGGGAACAGCTCCCTGAAGTAGCCGTTCACCGTGTCGAAGGTCTGCTGCAGGCGCTCGCGGGTCTCCCGGTCGATGCGGGCGATGGCGGTTTCCAGCGTCTCCACCGCCTGGGCCAGATCGGCGGCCTGGGCGTCCAGATAGTTCTTGCGCTCCGTCGCCGCTTCCAGTTCCTCCAGGGCGGCGAGGTTGACCGCTCCCAGCGCCTCGATCTCCTGCCTGAGCCGAGCGATTTCCCGCGCCAGCTGATCGGCCCGGGCGCCCTTTTCCACCTGGGCGGCCAAAGCCTCCAGGTCGGCCTGGGCCTCCCGGAGCTGGGCTTCCGCCTGCTCATTGGTCAGGCGCGCCTCCTGCTCCTTGAGCCGCGCCTGTTCCAGCCGGTCGCGCAGCGGCCCCAGCCGCTGCTCGGCGCTGGCCCGTTCCTGTTCCACCGCCTGCAGGGCCTGGGTGGCCTGGGCCAGGGCATCGCGCGCAGCCGCCTGCAGCGTTTCCGCCTGACGGCGTGCCTCCAGTGCCGCGTCCAGGGCGGCGCGCAGGGGCGCCTCGTCGAGCCCAGCCAGCTCCGCATCCAGGCGTGTCAGTTCCGCGGCGAGGCGCTCTGCCTCGTCCCGGGACAGGCGCAGCAGATTCTCCAGCTCCGCCACCTTGGCCGCACAGCTGCGCTCGCCGAACACGGCCTCCTGGGCCGCGCGTTCCACCTCACCCAGCCGGTTGCGCTGGCGATTGAGGGCTTCCTCGGCTTCGTCGCGGGCGTGCTTGGCATCCTGCAGGTGTTCCAGCAGCTCCTCCATGCGCAGGCGCAGTTCCCGCAGGGCCTCGGCGCTTGCCTGTTTCTGTTCCTGTTCCCGCTCGATGGCGCTATGCACTTCCGCGAGCTCCCGCTCGATGGCCTGGGAACGCTGGTGGGCCTGGGCTTCGAGCTGGGCGAGCTTCTGCACCTCCAGCTGGAGCTGGTGCAGCTCCTGCTGCATGCGGCTGATGTCGGCCTGTCGCGCGGCCATCTCGGCCTTGTGGGCGGCGAGCACGGCTTCCGCCTGTTCCACGGTTTGCTCCAGCTCGCCCTGGCGTGCACGCCGGGTTTCGATCTCCTGGGTGAGCTGCTCGATCTCGCGCTGCCGCAGCAGCACCCCGTGCAGGGCGGACTGCTCACCGTGGAAGCTCAGGCCATGACGGGTGACCACGTGACCCGCCTGGCAGACGATGGCTTCGCCCGGCGCAAGGCGCTCACGCAGGGCCAGGGCCTCGGCGCAGTCGGCCACGGCATAGACACCGGTGAGCCAGTCCGCAAGGCAGCCGCCGCCCTCCCCTTTCCAGCGCACGTAGCGGGCAAGCGGCGTGAGATCGGAACGCGCGCCTGCGGCCGGCTCGGCAGCGGTTTCGGCGAGTACCACCGCGGCGGGGGGAAGATCGGCCAGCCACGCGCCGGCCCGCGCCACGTCTTCCACCACCAGCGCGTGCACGCGCTCGCGCAGCACGCCCTCCAGGGCCACGTCCCAGCCGTTGGCGATGTCCAGCTTCTGCCAGAGGCGGGCGAGGTGCTCAAGGCCGTGTCGGGCGAGCCATTCGGCGAGCTTCTCGTCCTGATCGGCGGCGGCCTGCAGCTGTTCCAGCGCCTGCCGGCGTGCTTCCAGCGCCGCCAGCTCGCGCACGCCCTCCTGGACCCTGCGCTGGGCTTCGCGCACATTGCGCTCCAGGTCCGGCTGGCGCTGGTGCATCTCGGCATAGGTCCGGCGCGCGTCCTCGAGTACCCGGGCGGCGGCCTCCGCCTCGCCGCGCAGGCTGGCAAGGCGTGCGGAATCCGGCACCTGCAGCCGGCTGCGTTCGTCCTCCAGACGGCTCAAGCGCAGGTTCAGCTGTTCCAGCGCCTTTTCCGCGTGGGCGTAATGGGTCTCCTCCACGCGGCGGTTCTGTTCTGCGTCCGTGAGGCTGCGCTGCAGCTCGCCGTGGCGCTGCTGGGCAGCCTCGAACACCGCGCGGGCTTCCGGCAGCGCCGCCTTCTCCGCGGCGACCCGCTCCTCGGCAAGGGTGACCGCTTCCCGTGCGGCGACCAGCTTCTCCCGCCAGTCCGCGAGATCCGCCTCGGCCTGCTCCTGACGGGTCCGGCTCTGCGCCAGCTGCTGGGCAAGCTGTGCCCGCTGCTGGGTCATGCGGACACGGCTGTCGCGCTGGTGTTCCAGCTGCTGTTCGATCCTCGCCACTTCGCTGTTGGCTGCGTACACCTGGCTCTGGACCTCGTGCACGCGGTCGTTCGCCTGGTAGTGGGCGGCCCGCGCCTCCTCCAGACGCGCCTCGGCTTCGCGCAGGCGGGCGGTTTCCGCCTCCAGTTCGTTCACCAGGCGCTCCACTTCCCGCGCCATGCGTTCCCACAGCGCCTGGGCTTCCTGCTTGCGCAGGAACCAGAGCATGTGCTGGGCAGCGGTCAGCTGGTCGTTGAGGGCGTGGTACTGGCGTGCCACCTCGGCCTGGGCGGCGAGTTTTTCCAGCTGGCCCGCGAGTTCCTGGCGGATGTCATCCACACGCAGCAGGTTCTCCCGCGTGTCGCGCAGGCGCAGTTCGGTTTCGCGCCGGCGTTCCTTGTAGATCGAGACGCCCGCCGCCTCTTCCAGGAACACGCGCAGTTCCTCCGGCTTGGCTTCCACCACGCGGGAAATCATGCCCTGCTCGATGATGGCGTAGGCGCGCGCCCCCAGGCCGGTGCCCAGGAACATGTCGGTCACGTCCCGCCGGCGCACGTGCATGTTGTTGATGTAGTAATTGGAATCGCCGTTGCGGTCGAGCACCCGCTTGACGGAGATTTCGGCATAGGCCGACCACTGGCCATGGGCACGGCCCAGGCTGTTGTCGAACACGAGCTCCACACTGGCGCGCGAGACCGGCTTGCGCCCGCCGGAGCCGTTGAACAGCACGTCCTGCATGGACTCGCCGCGCAGATGCTTGGCGGAGGATTCCCCCAGGACCCAGCGCACGGCATCGATCACGTTGGACTTGCCGCAACCGTTGGGGCCGACGATGCCGATGAGTTGGCCGGGAACGTGGATGGTGGTGGGATCGACGAAGGACTTGAAGCCCGCCAGCTTGATGTGGGTCAGTCGCACGGATGTCTTGTTCTCGATCGGGGAAGCGCGTCGCGCGCCTCCTGGTGATGGTCGGCGGCGCGGGGGCCGCCGCGGGATGGCGTATAATTCTACCCCAATTCCCGCGAGATTCGATCCATGCCCAGCCAGCCCTCCAAGTCCCTGGAAACCTTCGACAATCCTTATCCGGACCGGGATTACCACATCCACATGGAGATTCCGGAATTCACCTGCCTTTGTCCCAAGACCGGGCAGCCGGATTTCGCGACCCTGTTTCTCGACTACATTCCGGACCGCAAGTGCGTCGAGCTCAAGAGTCTCAAGCTTTATATCTGGTCCTACCGCAACGAGGGGGCCTTCCATGAGGCCGTGACCAACCGCATCCTCGACGATCTGGTCGCGGCCACCCAGCCCCGTTTCATGCGGCTGACGGCGAAGTTCTACGTGCGCGGCGGGATTTTCACCAACGTGGTGGCGGAACACCGGCAACCCGGCTGGCAGCCGCGGCCTCTGGTGGAGCTCACCAGCTTCCCACCCCAGTCCAACATTCGGGGCTGACGCTCATGCCATGGCGGTCGGCCCGGACCACCGCCGCAACGACCTGCCCGAAAAACGGCCGCCCTAAGGGGACCAACGGCTGCAGAAGGTGACGGCGCCATCACGGGATGGGCACTGCGATCAAAACGGGCCTGAATGCCGTCACCCCCGCGCAGGAAACGAGCCCATGCCGAATCGCCGTGCCGGCAGGCTGCAGGCCATTCAGCCATCTCCCCCCTTTGGCGGCAATTTGTCTGCCGTGTTTTCCCGGTTCGCGTTACTATACTGGCTTAATTTAACAAGAAAAGAACATTGGCGTAATGAGCAACGATCTTTCCCTGGGCCTGGATTTCGGCACCAGCGGCGCCCGGGCGTGCGTCATCGACGAGGGAGGACGCGTCCTGGCCCGGGCCCATGCCCTCTACGACGTGCATGACTGGATGAGCTGGTTGAAGGCGCTCGCCTGGCTGGTGGCGGAACTGCCCAAGAACGTGCGCCACCGGCTGGGCGCCATCGCAGTGGCGGGCACCTCGGGGACCGTGCTGCTCACGGACGCCACCAACCGGCCCCTCACCGCGCCCCTGCTTTACAACGACGACCGTGCCCGGGACGAGGCCGAGCGCATTCGCGCCGTGGCCCCCGCCGGCCATGTGGCGGCCATGGCCAGTTCCGCCCTGGCCAAGCTGCTCTGGCTGCGTGCCCAGCCCGGCACCGCGCGCGCCCGCTATTGCACCGACCAGGCGAGCTGGCTCGCGGCCATGCTCACCGGCCGTCCGGGCCTGAGCGACTACCACAACGCCCTCAAGCTGGGATACGACGTGGAAAACCTCGCCTGGCCCGACTGGGTGCGGGGCTTGGGCATTGCGTCCCTTTTGCCCCGGGTGGTCGCCCCGGGCGAGAGCCTGGGCATGGTTCCCCTGGAGGTGGCGGTAAAGCTGGACATCCCGGACGACTGCCTGGTACGCGCCGGCACCACGGACAGCATCGCGGCCTTCATGGCAGCAGGCGCCTCGGAAAATGGCGACGGTGTGACCGCCCTCGGTTCCACCCTGGCGCTCAAGCTGCTCTCCGCGCGCCCGGTCCAGGATGCCGAC
>JBBFMG010000146.1:0-5833 GCA_037478575.1 Burkholderiales bacterium
GAACAGATACCGGCAGACATTGGCAGCGAAGTGGTTCTGGATCAGGTGCTCATGCTCGCCGACGGCGACAAGGTGACCGTGGGCAACCCCCTCGTTCCCGGTGCCAGCGTGCGCGCCACGGTGTTGGCCCACGGCCGGCATCCCAAGGTGAAGATCTTCAAGCTGCGCCGGCGCAAGCACTACCAGAAACACCAGGGACATCGTCAGAACTATACCGAGCTTAAGATCGAGAGCATCGCGAGCTAACGAGGCAAACCATGGCACACAAGAAAGCAGGCGGCAGCTCCCGTAACGGCCGCGATTCCGAATCGAAACGCCTGGGCGTGAAGCGCTACGGCGGCCAGCTGGTCAACGCGGGCGAAATCATCGTGCGCCAGCGGGGGACCCGCTTCCATCCGGGCGAGAACGTGGGCATGGGCAAGGACCACACCCTGTTCGCCAAGGTGGCAGGCAAGGTCCATTTCGCGACCAAGGGCGCCCTGAAACGCCACGTGGTGAGCATCGAGCCCCTGGCCTGAGCGTCAGCCGACGCTTGTATCCGACGGGAGAGGCCCTATCCTGCGATAGGGCCTCTTGCTTTTTGTCCGGCTCCCTTTTCTTCGCGCACGCCAGACCATGAAATTCATCGACGAAGCCATCATCCGCGTCCAGGCAGGCAGGGGCGGTGACGGCTGCGCCTCGTTCCGGCGCGAGAAATTCGTTCCCAAAGGCGGGCCCGATGGCGGTGACGGGGGACGGGGCGGCAGCGTCTATGCCGTGGCCGACCGCAACATCAACACGCTGATCGACTACCGCTACCAGCGCCTGCACAAGGCCCAGAATGGCGAGCCGGGCCGCGGGTCCGACCAGTACGGCGCGTCCGGGGCCGACCTCTGGCTGCGCATGCCGGTGGGGACGGTGATCACCGACCTCGATACGGGCGAACTGGTGGCCGACCTGACCGAGGACGGCCAGCGCGCCCTGCTCGCCAAAGGCGGTCAGGGAGGCCTGGGCAACCTGCACTTCAAGTCCAGCACCAACCGCGCGCCACGCCAGTTCACCCGGGGCGAACCCGGGCAGGAGCGGCAGCTCAAGCTGGAACTCAAGGTGCTGGCGGACGTGGGCCTCCTGGGCCTGCCCAATGCGGGCAAGTCCACCTTCATCCGCGCCGTCTCGGCGGCGCGTCCCAAGGTGGCGGACTATCCCTTCACCACCCTGCACCCCAACCTGGGGGTGGTGCGGGTGGACATGGAGCGCAGTTTCGTCATCGCCGACATCCCCGGTCTCATCGAGGGCGCGGCGGAAGGGCACGG
Organism: Burkholderiales bacterium; assembly: GCA_037478575.1. Taxonomy (GTDB): domain Bacteria; phylum Pseudomonadota; class Gammaproteobacteria; order Burkholderiales; family Thiobacteraceae; genus Thiobacter. The sequence goes on from JBBFMG010000146.1 coordinate 1,293, forward strand.
GCTGGGCCACCAGTTCCTGCGCCATCTGCAGCGTACCCGCCTGCTGTTGCACATCGTCGATCTGGCGCCCTTCGATCCCGCTGCCGACCCGGTGCGCGATGCACGCGCCATCGTCGACGAGCTGCGCAAATACGATGCGGCGCTCTACGAAAAACCGCGTTGGCTGGTGCTCAACAAGATCGACCTGATCCCGGAAGGCGAGCGGCAGGCGCGCATCGATGCCTTCCTCAAGGCCTTCGGCTGGCAGGGTCCGTGGTTCGCCGTGTCCGCCATCAGTGGCGAGGGCTGTGCCCAGGTGACCCACGCCGTGGCCGATTATCTGGAGCGCGAACGCAAGGCGGAACAGGCGCGGCAGGCCGCCGGCACGCCGCAGAATGCATAGCCGTTCCCGCGGCGCGCCCCAAGCCGGGGCTGCCGGTTTGGGCGGCGCGGCGCTCCACGAGATGTGCCGGTCATTCCGCTCTGCGACGCGCGGCCAACGGGGGTTTCTAGGATAATAAGCGTCATGCCATCCATTCTCGCCAAATCCCGCTGCCTGGTGGTGAAAGTCGGCAGCAGCCTGGTCACCAACGAGGGCCAGGGGCTCGACACCCAGGCCATCGCCCACTGGGCGGACCAGATCGCGCGTCTCAAGGAAATGGGCAAGCAGGTGTTGCTGGTGTCCAGCGGTGCGATCGCCGAGGGCATGCAGCGGCTGGGCTGGAAGAAACGGCCCCATGCCCTGCATGAGCTGCAGGCAGCGGCGGCCGTGGGACAGATGGGGCTGGTGCAGGTCTATGAAACCTGCTTCCGCAAGCATGGTCTGCACACGGCGCAGGTGCTGCTCACCCACGAGGATCTCGCCGACCGCACCCGCTATCTCAATGCCCGCTCCACCCTGCGCACGCTGCTGGCGCTCAACGTCATTCCCGTCATCAACGAAAACGACACGGTCGTCACCGAGGAAATCAAGTTCGGCGACAACGACACCCTGGGCGCCCTGGTCACCAACCTGGTGGAGGCTGATGCCCTGGTCATCATGACCGACCAGAAAGGCTTGTATTCGGCCGATCCGCGCAAAGACCCCCATGCGCGCCTGATCCAGGAGGCGCGCGCCGGCGACCCGGAACTGGAAAAGATGGCGGGCGGTGCCGGCAGCGCCATCGGCCGCGGCGGCATGCTCACCAAGGTGCTCGCGGCCAAACGGGCGGCGCGCAGCGGCGCGCACACGGTGATCGCCTGGGGCCGGGAACCGGATGTGCTGGTGCGCCTGGCCCGGGGCGAGCTGATCGGCACCCAGCTTTTGGCCGACGAGAGCAACAAGGTGGCGGCGCGCAAGAAATGGTTGGCCGACCATCTCCAGGTGCGCGGGCGTCTGGTGCTGGATGCGGGGGCGGTGCGTGCCCTGGTGGAAGAGGGCAAGAGCCTGCTGCCCATCGGGGTGGTGGAAGCCCACGGCGAGTTCGGGCGCGGCGAAGTGGTGGCCTGCGTGGATGCCCAGGGACGCGAGATCGCACGCGGGCTGGTCAACTACGACGCCGGCGAGACACGCCGCATCCTGCGTCAGCCTTCCAGCCGCATCGAGGCCATCCTGGGTTACGTGGACGAACCCGAACTCATCCACCGCGACAACCTGGTCCTGCTCTGATGACGCAGCGCATCGAAATCGTCGAAGGCGACATCACCCGGCTGGCGGTGGACGCCATCGTCAATGCCGCCAACGAGAGCCTGCTCGGGGGCGGCGGCGTGGATGGTGCCATTCACCGGGCCGCCGGCCCCGAGCTTTTGGAAGCCTGCAAAAAGCTCAACGGCTGTCCCACCGGTGAGGCGCGCATCACGCCCGGCTTCCGCCTGCCCGCCCGCTTCGTGATCCATACCGTGGGACCGGTCTGGCACGGGGGCGACCGGAACGAGGATGCCCTGTTGGCGAGCTGTTACCGGGAGAGCCTGCGGCTTGCCCATGAGCACGGCTGCAGGACGGTGGCCTTTCCCGCCATCTCCACCGGTGCCTATGGTTTTCCCCTGGAGCGTGCCACGGCCATTGCCGTGCGCGAGGTGCGTGCGGCGCTCAAACGCTATCCCGACATCGACACCGTGTATTTCGTCTGCTTCAGCGAGCGGGCGCGCCGGGCCTACGAGACGGCGCTGGCCAGTTCCTGAACGTGGGCCACGGCGCTTCTGCCCAGTGCCGCGAGATCGTAGCCTCCCTCCAGCGTGGACACCACGCGGCCGCCGCAGCAGGTCTGGGCGATGGCCAAAACCTCGCGCGTGAGCCAGGCGAAATCCTCTTCCGTGAGCAGAAGCCCCGCCAGGGGATCATCGCGGTGGGCATCGAAACCCGCCGAAATCAGGATCAGTTCGGGCGCAAAGTCGGCCAGCGCCGGCAGCCCCACCGTTTCCCAGGCCTGACGGAAGCCCCGGCCGTCGGTGCCGGCGGGCAGGGGCATGGGCACGATGTGCGCGTTGCCGGAGTCCGCCCCGCTGAAGGGATAGAAAGGATGCTGGAAGCTCGAAGCCAAAAGCACCCGCGGCTCGTCATGGAAAATGTCTTCGGTGCCATTGCCGTGGTGCACGTCGAAGTCCACGATGGCCACCCGCCCGAGGCCATGAACCGTGAGCGCATGGGCGGCGGCCACGGCCACGTTGTTGAACAGGCAAAACCCCATGGCCCGGTCCCGGCAGGCATGATGTCCCGGCGGGCGCACGGCGCAGAAGGCGTTGGCGAACTCACCTGCCAGGACGCCGTCCACGGCGGCGACCACTGCTCCCGCGGCATGGCGCGCCGCGGTGAGGGAATGGGGATTGATGGCGGTGTCCGGGTCGAGGGCGACGAGCCCCGCGGCCGGCGCCATTGCCGCGATGGCCGCGAGGTAGGCTGCATCGTGCACGCGCTTGAGCCTGGCGTCGTCGGCGGCCGGCGCTTCCCGGGGCAGCAGCCGGTCGGCGAGTCCCGCGGCGGCGAAAGCGTCCGCGATGGCGATGAGGCGCGCCGGCCGTTCCGGATGGCCCGGCCCCATCTCGTGGCGCAGGCACGCCGGATGGGTGAACCAGGCCGTGGCCATGGGCTTATCTCAGGTTGGCCAGCCGCTTGCGCGCGATGTCCGCGGCGGGACTGGTGGGGTAGCGTGCCACCAGGTCCTCCAGGGTCCTGCGTGCCGCGGCGCGGTCGCCCAGCTCGGTCTGGGCGCTGGCCATGTTGAGCAGGGCATCCGGCACCTTGGCGCTTTGCGGGTAGAGGCTCAGGAGCTTCTGCTGGGCGGCGATGGCCGCCTTGTAGTCGCGCAGGGCCGAGAAGGAATTGCCGATCCAGTACTGGGCATTGGCCGCCAGGGGACTGGCGGGATAAGTTTTGAGGAAGTTTTCGAAGGCGGCGATGGCGCCCTGATAGTTGCCGATCTTGAACAGGTTGAAGGCTGCCTCATAGGCCCGGCTCTCCGCGCCCGTGTCGGCGGCAGGGGCCGCGGCACCTGCCGCAGTGCCGGGCGCGACGGTGGGCGCGGGATTGGACGCGGCCACCGGTCCGGCCGTCTCCAGCTTGCGCAGCCGGTCATCCAGATCCACGTAGAGGTCGCGCTGGCGTTTTTCCACCGTCTCCACCGTATGGGTGTTGACCTCCAACTGGCCACGCAGCTTGGCCAGCTCCGCTTTCAGGCTCTCCATCTGCTGCACCAGATCGATGAGGCCCTGGGCGCGCAGCTGGGCATCCAGCCGGCCCACGCGTTCCTCCAGGGCCTTGAGGTCCTCGCGCAGCTTCTGGTTTTCATGGGCCAGGGTCTGGATGCGCGCGCGGGCCTCGTCGTCCGAGAACAGGCCCGCCGCGGCGGGCAGGCTGGCGATGAGCAGCAGCACCAGCAACAGGTCGCGCGCCCGGCCTGCCATGTTCACTCGCCCTGATAGACGATGTCCACGCGCCGGTTCTGGGACCAGCAGGACTCGTCATGACAGGTGGCGCGGGGCTTCTCCTCGCCGAAGCTCACGGACTCCATCTGGCTTTCCGGCACACCCAGCACGCCCATCATCTTGCGCACGGCATCCGCCCGGCGCTGGCCCAGGGCCAGGTTGTACTCGCGGCTGCCCCGCTCGTCGGCATTGCCCTGCAGGAAGACTTTGGCGGACTTGTGCTCCACCAGATAGCGCGCATGGGCCTCGATGATCGGCCTGAATTCCGGCTTGATGGCATCGCTGTCGTAGTCGAAATAGATGCTGCGCTTGGACAGGATGTTGTTGGGATCGGTGAGGGGGTTCACCGCGGCGGTGGGCGGCGTGAGGGGCCGTGCGGCACCTTCGCCGCCTGCGGCTGGTGCGGCGGTGCGGTCTTCCACCGCGGCACGCGGCTGTTCCTTCGCCGGTTCCGTGCTGGCGCAGCCGGCCAGCAGCCCGGCGACAAGCAGACTGAGCGTGAATCGTTTCATCGTGTTCTCCTTTCGCATGAGTGGGTGAAATCAGGGTTGGGTCTTGAGGCGGGGCCCCCACGCGGGTTCGCGCACGTCGCCCGCTTCGGTGGTGAGCTTCTGTTTCACGCGCCCGTCGCTGGAGACGGCGGCCAGGCTGCCCCGGCCACC
>JBBFMG010000147.1:0-5819 GCA_037478575.1 Burkholderiales bacterium
CGGCCGACTGGGCGCACTGGCACATCTGGTTTGGCGACGAACGGGTGCTGGGGGCCGATCATCCCGAGCGCAACAGCGTCATGGCCAGGGAGGCCTGGCTCGACCATGTGGCCATTCCGACGCCCCAGATCCACGTCATTCCCACGGAGCGGGGACTCGAGTCCGCGGTGGCGGCCTACCGGCAGGCGCTGGCGGGCATTCCCGATTTCGATGTCGTGCTGCTGGGGTTGGGGGAGGACGGACATACGGCCAGCCTGTTTCCCGGCCACGACTGGGGGGCGGACGCGGGCGCGCCGGACGTGCTGGCCGTGCAGGATGCCCCCAAACCGCCGCCCGAGCGCGTCTCCCTTTCCGCGGCAAGGCTTTCGCGGGCGCGCGCCGTGTGGTTTCTGGTGACGGGTGCGTCAAAACGCGAGGCGGTGGCGCGCTGGCGGCGCGGCGAGTCCGTTCCGGCCGCGGCCATCAGGCCGGCGGCGGGGGTGGATGTGTTTCTGGACGAAGCCGCCGCAGGCGAGACATGCCCGCCTGCTTGAGCGGGCCCGTCCCGAATCCCGCCCAGTGGGGCACACGCGGATAGTCTTCCGGCCTGGGGTTTCCGGTTTCGACAGGCGCGGCGGCAGAGACGAAAGGAGCTAGGTCAAAAGCCGCGCCACCAGTCCCATGGGGGCCGGGGCCGGAAGGGGAATGCGCACCCGGTGACCGGCTCCCGGCGCCACCTGGAGGGGTGCGCCCGTCAAATCTTCCATCCGGGTCAGCCGAAGCTCGTGGTTGCCGGCCGGACTCAGCACTTCCAGACGGTCCCCCAGCGCGAAGCGGTTCTTCACCTCGATTTCGGCCCAGCCGGCGGCATCCTGGGCGGCCACCCGGCCCACGTACTGACTGCGTCCGGATGCCGAATGGCCGCGCAGGTAGTTCTGGTATTCCGCGCTGTGGTGGCGCTGGTAGAAGCCATCGGTGTAGCCGCGGTTGGCGAGTCCTTCGAGGCTGCCGAGCAGGGCGGGATCGAAGGGGCGGCCTGCGACGGCGTCGTCGATGGCGCGGCGATAGGCCTGGGCGGTGCGCGCCACGTAATAGACGGACTTGGTGCGCCCCTCGATCTTGAGCGCGTCCACGCCGATGGCCACCAGCCGCGCCACGTGTTCGATGGCACGCAGATCCCGGGAATTCAGGATGTAGGTGCCATGCTCATCTTCCAGGATGGGCATCAGCTCGCCGGGCCGCTCGCCTTCCTCCACCAGATAGACCCGGTCGGCAAGGGGATGACGCGACTGCCCACCGCAGTCTGCCAGGGCGGGCGCGCTCATCGCGGCGCGGAAATCCAGGTCGATTTTTTGCCAGTCGCCGCTGTCGGGCTCGCTGGCCGCGTGCACCCGGTACTCCCAGCGGCAGGCATTGGTGCACGTGCCCTGGTTGGGGTCGCGGTGGTTGAAGTAGCCGGACAGCAGGCAACGGCCGGAATAGGCGATGCACAGGGCCCCGTGCACGAACACTTCCAGCTCCATGTCCGGGCACTGCTGGCGGATCTCGGCGATTTCATCGAGAGACAGCTCGCGTGACAGGATCACCCGTTTCAGGCCCAGCTGCTGCCAGAAGCGCACCGCGGCGTAGTTCACGGTGTTGGCCTGCACCGAGAGATGGATGGGCAGCTCCGGCCATTTTTCGCGCACCATCAGGATCAGGCCGGGATCGGCCATGATCAGGGCGTCTGGCCCCATGGCGATCACCGGCGCCATGTCGGCGAGATAGGTGCGCACCTTGGCATTGTGGGGCATGAGGTTGCTCGCCACGTAGAACTTTTTGCCCAGCCGGTGGGCCTCCGCGATGCCCTCGGCGAGGGCTTCGAGGTCGAACTCGTTGTTGCGCACGCGCAGGCTGTAGCGGGGCTGGCCGGCGTAAACCGCGTCGGCGCCATAGGCGAAGGCATAGCGCATTTTCTCCAGGCTGCCGGCGGGAGAGAGCAGTTCGGGCGGGCGCGGCATGGCAGGGGACAGAAACGGGCCGGTGGCAGGGACAAACGGAGTAAAATTTTACCCCATGCCCGATCCCACCTTCGTCCATCTGCGTCTGCATTCCGAGTTTTCCGTGGTGGACGGCATCGTGCGCGTGGACGATGCGGTGGAGCAGGCCCGGGCGGATGGCATGCCGGCGCTGGGCCTCACCGACCTCGCCAACGTCTTCGCCCTGGTGAAGTTCTACAAGGCTGCGCGCAGCCGGGGCGTTAAGCCCATCATCGGCTGCGATGTCTGGGTGAGCAACGACGCCAACCGCGACCAGCCGTTCCGCCTGCTGCTTCTGTGTCGCAACCGAGAGGGCTATCACCGCCTGTGTGAATTGCTGTCGCGCGCCTACCGGGAGAACGCCTACCGGGGACGGGCCGAGTTGCGCCGGGAATGGTTTGCGGATGGAGGCGGCGAGGGGCTCATCGCCCTGTCCGGCGCCCATCTCGGCGACGTGGGACAGGCCCTGCTGCAGCAAAACTGGGAACGGGCACGCCAGCTCGCCACCGAATGGGCCACGTGGTTCCCGGGCGCTTTCTATCTCGAGCTGCAGCGGCCCGGCACGCCCCAGGCGGACAGCCACGTGCGTTTCGCCGTGGCTCTGGCGCGGGGGCTGGGCCTGCCCGTGGTGGCCACCCATCCCATCCAGTTCCTGCGGCGTGAAGACTTCCAGGCCCACGAGGCGCGCGTGTGCATTGCCGAGGGTTACGTGCTGGGCGACCCGCGCCGGCCGCGTCCCTTCACCGAGGAGCAGTATTTCAAGACCCAGGCGGAGATGGCGGCGCTGTTCGCGGATCTGCCCGAGGCCCTGGCCAACAGCGTGGAAATCGCCAAGCGCTGTAACTTCACCATCGAGCTGGGCAAGCCCAAGCTGCCCCTGTTCCCCACGCCGCCCGGTGTGAGTCTGGACGAGTTCATGGTGGCGCAGGCCAGAGCCGGACTGGAGCAGCGGCTGGCGCAACTGTTCCCGGAGCCCGCCACGCGCGAAGCCATGCGCCCGACCTATGAGGCACGGCTGGATTTCGAGACCCGGACCATCATCCAGATGGGCTTCTCCGGCTATTTCCTGATCGTGGCCGACTTCATCAACTGGGCCAAGAACAACGGCGTGCCGGTGGGCCCCGGGCGCGGCTCCGGTGCCGGCTCCCTGGTAGCCTACTGCCTGGGCATCACCGACCTCGATCCCCTGCGCTACGACCTGCTGTTCGAGCGCTTCCTCAACCCCGAGCGGGTGTCCATGCCCGACTTCGACGTGGATTTCTGCCAGGACGGGCGCGACCGGGTGATCGACTACGTGCGCCGCCGCTACGGCGAGGAAAGCGTGTCCCAGATCGCCACCTTCGGCACCCTGGGCTCCAAGTCGGTGATCCGCGACGTGGGACGGGTGATGGACCTGCCCTACAACTTCTGCGACCAGCTCTCCAAGCTGATTCCGGTGGAGGGCGTCAAGCCGGTCTCCCTGGCCAAGGCGCTGGAGATGGAGCCCCAGCTCAAGGAACGCTACGAAAACGAGGAAGAGGTGCGCGCCCTCATCGATCTGGCGCAGAAGCTGGAGGAACTGACGCGCAACGTGGGCATGCATGCGGGCGGGGTGCTCATCGCACCCGGCCGCATCACGGATTTCTGCCCCATCTACAGCGCCCAGGGCTCCGACTCGGTGGTGAGCCAGTTCGACAAGGACGACGTGGAAGCTGTTGGCCTGGTGAAGTTCGACTTCCTGGGACTGCGCACCCTCACCATCATCGACTGGGCGGTGAAGTTCGTGCGCGCCCTGGCGCTGGCCCCGGGGGATGAGGCCTTCCGCATCGAGGCCATCCCTCTCGACGATGCCGCCACCTACCAGCTCCTCAAGGCCTGCAACACCACCGCCGTGTTCCAGCTGGAAAGCCGCGGCATGAAGGATCTCATCCGGCGCCTGCAGCCCGATACCTTCGAGGACATCATCGCCCTGGTGGCCCTGTTCCGCCCCGGCCCGCTTCAGTCCGGCATGGTGGACGACTTTATCAACCGCAAGCACGGCCGGGCCAAGGCCGATTACATGCATCCCCGGCTGGAGACGGTGCTCAAGCCCACCTACGGCGTCATCGTGTATCAGGAGCAGGTGATGCAGATCGCCCAGATCCTGGGGGGCTACACCCTGGGCGCCGCAGACCTGCTGCGCCGCGCCATGGGCAAGAAGAAGCCGGAGGAGATGGCCAAGCATCGTTCCATCTTCGTCCAGGGGGCGGTGGAACGGGGGGTGGACGAGAAGCTCGCCACCGAGCTGTTCAACCTGATGGAGAAGTTCGCCGAGTACGGCTTCAACAAGTCCCACTCGGCGGCCTATGCCCTCGTGGCCTATCAGACGGCCTACCTCAAGGCGCATCATCCGGCGGCCTTCATGGCGGCCACCCTCACCGCCGACATGGGCGACACCGACAAGGTGTTCAATCTCTACGGTGACTGTCTGGAAAACGGCCTGGAAATCCTGCCACCGGACATCAATGCCAGCGAATACCGTTTCGTGCCCCTGGACGCACGGCGCATCCGCTACGGTCTGGGCGCGATCAAGGGGACCGGCCATGCTGCCATCGAGGCCATCGTGCGGGCGCGCGAGAGCGGCGGACCCTTCACCGGCCTGTTCGATTTCTGCCGGCGCGTGGACCGGCGCCAGGTGAACCGGCGCGTGATCGAAGCGCTGATCCTGGCCGGCGCCTTCGACAGCCTCAACGACCATCGGGCGAGCCTCATGGCCTCAGTGGGGCAGGCGCTGGAAGCGGCGGAGCGGGCCGCGGCCCATGCCCGGCAGGCCAGCCTGTTCGGACTGGACGAGGGGGGCGATGCGCCCGCCGAGGAAACCCTGGTGGAGGTACCCCGCTGGTCCAAAAAGGAGCTGCTGCAGCAGGAAAAGAAAAGCCTGGGCTTCTACCTGAGCGGCCACCCCTTCGACGCCTATCGAGACGAGGTGTCCGCCTTCGTCAAAACCCGCCTCGGGCAGCTCGTGCCCCAGCAGGAGAAACAGCTTTTGGCGGGCATCATCCATTCCATCCGCACCATGATGACCCGTCGCGGCAAGATGGCCTTCGTCGTTTTGGATGACGGCGAGGCCCAGGTGGAGGTCGCGGTATTCAACGAGCTCTACGAGAAACACCGGGACCTGCTGCGCGAGGACCAGCTGCTGGTGGTGGAGGGCAAAGTGGTGCGCGATGAGTACTCGGGTGGGCTGCGCGTCAGCGCCGATCGGCTCTACGGCGTGAGTGAGGCCCGCACCCGTTTTGCCCGTGGCATCTGGCTGGCCATGAACGGCCAGGCCAGCGCAGAGAAGCTGCGTGAACTGTTGGCGCCCTACCGCAAGCCCCCCGGCCCGGAAGACGAGGTGGCCGGTTGTCCGGTGCTGGTGCGCTATCACAACGGCGTGGGCCAGTGCGAGCTCGCCCTGGGGGATGCCTGGCGGGTCCGGCTGGACGACGACCTGCTGCAGGGGCTGCGCGCCTGGCTCAGCGAGGGCGCGGTGAGCGTCCTCTACGGCTGAGAGCCGGCCGAGCCGCCCGGCGTCCCTGCCGGGCCCCCGCCTGCCATCCCCCCGTCCCGCGGGGCAGACTGGGGCGTGCGCTTGCCCCAGGGCGCCGGGCGCTCTAACTGCCCCGTCCTTTCCCCATCCCGGTAGCGGGAGGATCCCGGCCCCGCCTCGGCCCTCAAGTTTCCCCGGTCCCGGCCGATGAGGGGGTACGGGCGTCAGGACCGCCCCCGGGGGGCGCAAAAAAGAGTGCATAAGTTCAGAAACCTTTGGCACTCCTTTGTGGAGGAAGGAGCGCCATGCGGGTTCAGCACATTGGATACCGA
>JBBFMG010000148.1:0-5796 GCA_037478575.1 Burkholderiales bacterium
GCAAACCTCACCCCGCGCCGCCGCTTCATCCCCCGGGGCGCCCCCATGCCCTATGGCCTGGCCAGCCGCCCCGCGCCGGGGCTCAAAGGCCTCCTGGGCCGCACAGAAGAGACCCCCGTCGAGGTCACCTGGCAGCTGGTGGACTACGGGGACGATCCCCCGGCAGGCTGAGCGGGTGCCAGGCATAAGGGATCTGCAGCCGCCATTTGCATAAGTGAAGAAACCTTATCACTCCTTTGCGGAGGAAGGAGCGCCACGCGGATTCCGCACATTGGGCACAAGATCCGGGGGATTCCCGGATAAGGTAACGGGCGCATACGGTGTCTTGCCGCTGCAACACAGCGCTGCTAGCATGGCCCGCTTTCCCAGGGGAGGTTCCGTGGGTCGTGCCTGGTTTGCCTGGCTGCTGAGCTTCACGCTGCTGTTCGCGCAGCAGGGTGCGCTCGTCCATGCGCTGGGGCATTTGACCGCCGGCCGCGCCCCGGCGGAGAAGCAGCTTCCCCATTCTCCGGCCTGCGAGCAGTGCGTGGCCCATGCGCCCCTGGGTGCGGGACTTGCTTCCCAGCCCCCGCAGGTCGCGCCTGCTGCGCCCGCGCTGCCGGTCCTGTCTGCGCCGGCGCGCACTTTCTCGCCACGTTTCTTCACCGCCACCCGTTCCCGCGCGCCGCCCCGCCTCGCCTGAAGTGTTCTCGGTCGGTGTCCGGGCCCGCGCCCGGCCATCCATGTGAACTTCGTTTTGCGAGGAGTCATCATGTTCCTGCGTCACTGCATTGCAGGCGGCCTGCTGGCCGCCCTGCCGGCGCTCACCTGGGCGGCGGATGCCGACATCGCCGCCTTGCGCGCCGAAATCGAAGCGCTGCGCAATCAGTACGAGGCCCGCATCGCTGCCCTGGAGGCCAGGCTCGCCCAGGCTGAACAGAGTCGCGCGGCGGCCCCGGCCCAGCCGGCGCCGGTCAACACCGCCACGGCCTTCAATCCGGCCATGTCGCTGATCCTGTCCGGCACCTACGCCAATCTGAGCCAGGATCCGGCGAGCTGGCGGCTGGATGGGTTCGTGCCCAGCGGGGGCGAGGCGGGCCCTCCTCCGCGCAGCTTCAGTCTGGGTGAATCCGAGCTGATGCTCGCGGCCAACATCGATCCCTATCTGCGCGGGGAATTCATGCTGGCCGCGGCCCCGGACAATTCGGTGGCCGTGGAGAATGCCTATCTGCAAACCTTGGCCCTGCCCCAGGGGCTCACCCTCAAGGCGGGGCGGTTCTATTCCGGGATCGGCTACATCAACGAACAGCACCCCCATGCCTGGGACTTCGTGGATGCGCCCCTGGCGCAGCAGGCCTTCCTGGGCGGCCAGTATGCCCAGGACGGGGTGCAGCTCAAGTGGCTGGCGCCCACCGAGACCTTTCTGGAACTCGCTGCGGAGCTCGGGCGCGGCCACAACTTCCCGGGTGCGGACCGCAACAAGAACGGCGTGGGCGCATGGTCCCTGGGATTGCGCGCCGGGGGCGACCTCGGGACGAGTCATGCCTGGCTCGCGGGGCTTTCCTATCTGCACACCAGGGCCCGCGACCGCCGCTTCGAGGCCGAGGATGTTTCGGGCAACTCGGTCAGCAATGCCTTCGAGGGCCGCTCGAATCTGTGGCTCGCCAGTCTGGTCTGGAAATGGGCGCCCGGGGGCAACCCTGCCTACCGGAATTTCAAGTTCCAGACCGAGTACTACCGCAGCCGCGAGCAGGGCAGCCTCACCTACGACTTGGATGGCACGGCACTCACGGACGGCTTTCGCAGCGTCCAGTCCGGCTGGTATGCCCAGGGGGTGTATCAGTTCATGCCCCGCTGGCGTGTGGGAGTGCGCTATGACCGGCTGACGGCAGGCACAGTGGATGCTGGCGCCAACAGCGGCCAGCTGCCGATCCTCGCGCCCTACGACCCCCACCGCACCAGCGTCATGGTGGATTACAGCCCGTCGGAATACAGCCGCTTCCGGCTGCAGTTCGCGCGCGATTCTGCGCGGCGCGATGCCACGGACAACCAGATCTTCCTGCAATACGTGCTCTCCCTAGGGGCGCACGGGGCCCATGCCTTCTGAGCAAGGCTCCCACTACGGAGATTTGCCATGCTGAAAAGACTGTTCGCATGCTGCTTGATGCTGTTTGCCTGGCCCGCACACGCGGCACTCAACGTCTTCGCCTGCGAGCCCGAGTGGGCCGCCCTGGCGCGGGAGCTCGGCGGTGATCGGGTGAGCACCTATGAGGCGACCACCGCGCTGCAGGATCCCCACCGTATCCAGGCCCGTCCGAGCCTGATTGCGCGCGCCCGCACTGCCGATCTGGTGGTGTGCACGGGTGCCGATCTGGAAGTGGGGTGGTTGCCCATGGTGCTGCGCCAGGCGGCCAATCCCAACGTGCAGCCGGGTCGGCCGGGTTACTTCGAGGCCGCCTCCTTCGTGCCTCTGCTGGAGGTGCCGGAGCGGCTCGATCGTGCCGAGGGCGACGTCCATCCCCGCGGCAATCCCCACATCCAGCTCGACCCCCGCAACCTGTCGCGGGTGGCGGAGGCGCTGGCGGCACGCATGGGCGAACTGGATGGGGCGAACCGCGCCCACTATCAGGCGCGGCTGGCGGATTTCAGGAGCCGCTGGCAGGCGGCCATCGCCCGCTGGGAACAACAGGGTGCCCCCCTGCGGGGCATGCCCGTGGCGGTGCATCACAAGGTGTTCACCTACCTCTTCCACTGGCTGGGTCTAAAGGAGGTGGCGGTGCTGGAGCCCAAGCCCGGCATCGAGCCTTCCGCCGCCCATCTCGCGGCGGTGCTGGAGGACCTGAAGCGGCAGCCTGCCCGCATGGTCCTGCGGGCCAGCTATCAGGACGAGCGTGCCTCCCAGTGGCTGGCGGAACGCGCGGGCATTCCCGCCGTGGCCTTGCCGGCCACCGTGGGGGGAACCCCCGAGGCGCGCGACCTCATGGGACTGTTCGATGACATTCTCAACCGCCTGCTGGCGGCCCAGGGCCGGCGATGAGCGGGCTTGAGTGGACGCTGCTCGCACCGGCCTTCGTGGCGGGCTGCCTGGTGCTCGCCACCCATGTGCCCCTGGGCCTGCAGGTGCTGGCCCGGGGCATCGTGTTCATCGACCTGGCGGTGGCCCAGCTCGCCGCGCTGGGTGTGCTGGGCGCGGAGCTGGCCGGCTGGGAACCCCACGGCCTGGCCATGCAGGGTGTGGCGGTGGGGGCGGCGCTGCTGGGCGGCCTCGCGCTCACCCATGCGGAACGACGCTGGCCCGAGGTGCAGGAGGCGCTGATCGGCGTGCTGTTCGTGCTGGCGGCGAGCGCGGGCATTCTGCTCGTCGCCCACAATCCCCATGCCGGGGAACACCTGCAGGACATGCTGGCGGGACAGATCCTGTGGGTGGGTTGGCCCCAGGTGGCGGCGCTGGCGGCAGTCACCGCGGTGCTTCTGGCCGTGCTCTACCTGGGTCGCGCAAGCCGCGCGCGTTTCCTCTTTTACGGGGTGTTCGCCTGCGCCGTCACGGCCTCGGTGCAGATGGTGGGCGTGTATCTGGTGTTCGCGAGCCTCATCGTGCCGGCGCTGGCGGTGCGCCGCCTGCCGCAGTCAAGCGCCGTGCTCCTGGGACTGGCCTGCGGCGCGGCGGGCTACGCTCTGGGACTCGTCGCCTCGGCCCTGTGGGATCTGCCCGCGGGCGCGGTGATCGTCTGGGCGCTGGCCCTGTGCGCGCTGGCGCTTGGTCTGCGCCTTCGGCGCTGAATCCGGCGCCCATCCCGGCGGCATGGCGCGATTGCCGTGCGCTTTGCCGCTGTGTCACAATCCCCGCGATCGATTCAGCGCCGCAGGCGGGGAGCACGCTGCATGAGCCTCAAGCTGTCCATCCCACCGGTTGCCGGGAGCTCGGGTGTCGTCCTGGAGACCCGTCCCCGGCAGGTGAAGGAATGGCTGGCCGCCCTGCCCCTGGCCAACGGCTTCGAGGCCGCGCGCAAGCTGGCAGACGCCCTGGTGGCAAGCCGTGGCGTGCGCCTGTCGGAAGAGGCGCGGCTGCGCTTCCTCGGCCAGTATCGCCATACCATCCACGCCTTGCTTCCCGCCCTGCGCCAGGAATACGAGGGCCGGCCCCTGCCCCTCAACGGGCGCCCCAAACAGGCGGCCCAGCTCGCACGGGAACTGCTCACCGAGCTTTCCAACGGCTACAAGCTCGCGCTCATGGAACTCGCCCAGCGGCGTTTCGTGCTGGGTGGCCAGAAACTCACGCCCCTGGCGGCCCAGCGCATCCTCGAGGGCCTGGGGGACCTGCTCGACATCTGCTACGAGACCTATGCACCCACGCCGGCGGGCCTGTGGGCCGAGCTGCACCAGGTGTACTGGTACGCGGCACGGGAACAGCATCACGAGACTCCGCTGCCGGCGGAGGAAGGCGGCGGCAGTGTCAACGAAACCTACAAGCGCATCCTGCTCACCGCGCTGGCCGACCCTTACCGCCTGTTGCAGGGTCAGCTCAGGGTGGTGCGGACATATCTGACACGCAACGCGGGGCGTGCCCTGCTGCAGGCCCTGGCACCGGCCGACACGCCCCATGGCCTGTTCCTGGTGCGGCTGGACGAAGACCGGCCCCCCCGGCCCCTGGCCCACCACAGCGGCGCCACCGATGCCCGCAGCGACATCCTTCTCAACACGCTGCCCTTCGTGCGCCAGTTGCACGAGCAGCTGCAGGCGGTGGAGGCGGGCATGCCGGCCGCGGATGCCGGTCTGCCGGAAGCGGCCGATCCCGCCGCGCGCGCCCTGTTGAAACGTCTGCTGCCCCAGTGGGGGCTGGGGCCCCGGCGGGTCTTCCAGCGCCTCGCGGCGGACCAGGACGCCTACATTTGCACCGGGCTGTCGGCCCTCTACCACACGCTGGCGGGCGCGGACGATCTGCTCGCGGAGGCGGCGCCGGCCCACCAGGAGGAAGTGGAAATCACGGTGCAGCTCGCCCGGGCGGGCGACCGCACCGGCCAGCATGCCACTTACAACTGCGCCACCTGGCACGTAGTCAATGAAAGCGCGGGTGGTGTCGCCCTGGTGAACGCGCCGGAGAGCGTCAGCCGCATCCGGGTGGGCGATGTGATCGGTCTGCGCACTGCCCAGGGCGAGTGGGGCATCGCCGCCGTGCGCTGGATCCAGGCGGAGAGCGCCGAGCGCCTGCAGGTGGGCGCCCAGTTCATCGCGCCGCGGGCGCTCGCCGTGGCCGTGCGTCCCACCATCACCGCGGCGGATGCCCCTTACCAGCCGGGGCTGCTGTTGCCCGCCGTACCCAGCCTGAAACAACCGGAACGGCTGCTGGCCGCGCGCGGCACCTTCCACCCCCAGCGCGAGCTGGAGCTGCGCGGCGCCGAGGGCACCCGCATCGTGCGCGCCGGCCAGCTCCTGGAGCAGACCGACAGCTTCGAGATTTTCCTGTTTGCCTGAACTGCTTCAGGCCCCCGCCCCGCTGGCGAGATCGGCCAGGGTAGTGTTCAGCACCGCTTCGCCACTTTGGGCCAAGGCCTCCAGAAAACGCGCGATGCCCGGATGGCGGCTCCCGGCGGCCTGGTCATCCCAGACGAACAGTCGGTGTACCTCCCTGAGAACGATGTGGGACGGGGCGCGGGCCAGCAGCCAACCGCCCTGCTCGGTTTGGGCGATCAAGCCTGCCGCGCCCAGGATCTCGAGGAGAGCTTCTGTCTCCGCGGCATCGGTCGGCAAACCACGTTGCAGCGCATTCAGTGACGGTGTCTCGCCCCGTTCCTGGGCTGCCGCCAGCGCGAGCAGCAC
>JBBFMG010000149.1:0-5792 GCA_037478575.1 Burkholderiales bacterium
GTGCCTGGGACAGCGTTTCGCCCCCACGCAGGCGGGTCAGCACCCCATTCATGATCTGGCGCACCTCGTGGCGCGGCTCTTTTTCGGCAAGGGTCTCCAGGGCCTCCACCAGGCCCAGACCGGACGCCAGGAGGGCGACGAGTTCGGTGCTGAACAACACCAGGGGGAAGCGGGCCGGCCTGCCCGCCAGGCGGGCGAGCAGCGGGGCGCGCACGGCGAGCACCGCGTAACCCTGGTCGCGCACACGGGCGCAGGCTTCCTCGGCACTCGCCGCCTCCAGCTCCAAGCTGGCGATCCCCTCCCCGGGATGGATGGCCTTGACCCGGAAACGCATGGCCGCGCCCCTACCAGCTCACCACGTCCGCGGCTTCTCCCGAGCCCCCCGGCTGGTGGTCGGCTCCCAGGGAAAACAGGTCATAGTCCCCGTGCTGCCCTGGGCTGCGATAGCCGTAGGGTCGGCCCCAGGGGTCCAAGGGCACGGCCTTGCCGAGATAGGGACCGTCCCACCGGGGTTCGTCCGCCGGGCGGGAGACCAGGGCCGCGAGCCCCTGTTCCGTGGTGGGGAAGCGTCCGGTATCCAAGCGATACTGGGCGAGCGCCTTCGAGAAGGCATCGATCTGGGCACGCGCCGTTTCCGTCTTGGACTTGCCGAGACGGGCGAACAGATTGGGGCCGACGATGCCTGCCAGGAGCCCGATGATGACCAGCACCACCAGAAGTTCCAACAGGGAAAAGCCGCGCCGACGCGACGGCAGGAGGCGAGGATCCATAGGCACTGACTGCAGGGGCCGCTCAAGGAGTGAGGACCACCGTGTCGCGGCGGTCAACGCGGCGAGTATGCGGCACAACTGTGACACTTCCGGGACACGACCCGAGGCCCGCAGCGGCTGCGAAACGGCGCTGCGCTTGACGCAGACGGAGCTTTTCAGAAAGAAGGCGGAAATCGGGGCGCAGAGACAAACCAGCAGGCGTGCCAAACAGAACGTCGCACAAGAATTCGGGCAACCCTGCGCCGGCCTTCCCGCCGGCGGGGTTTTCAGTCGTGGGGGTGGGTGCATCGGCCGGCGGTCTGGCCGCGCTGGAGTTTTTTTCAGGCCCTGCCCCCGGGGCCTGGCCTTGCCTTCGTGGTCATCCAGCACCTCTCGCCGGATTACAAGAGCATGATGGCGAGCATCCTCTCCAAGTACACGCCCATGGCGGTGGCGGAAGGAGAGGAGGGCATGGCCATTGCGCCCAACCATGTCTATCTGATTCCTCCCGGCAAAACCATGACCGTGGAGAAGGGCCGGCTGCATCTCACGGCCAAATCGACGCAACGGGGCCTGCACCTGCCCATCGATGCGTTTTTCTCTTCTCTCGCCCGGGAGTACGGGGAGCGGGCGATTGCAGTGGTGCTGTCCGGAATAGGCAGCGATGGCAGCCGCGGCATCCGCGCCATCAAGGAAGCCGACGGTCTCGTGCTGGTGCAGGAGCCCAAGTCGGCGGAGTTCGACGGCATGCCGTCAGCCGCCGCGGCAACCGGCCTCGCCGATTTCGTGCTCGCGCCCGAGGCGATGCCGGAAGTCATCCTCAACTATGCCCGCCGCTTGCCCCTGGCCCCCACGCCGCCCCTGGGTCCGGAGGGGGGGCAGGCCTCAGCCGATGCCACACTGGATACGGTTCTGGCGATCCTGCAGGAGCACGCCGGGGTGGACTTCCGCCAATACAAGCCCAGCGCCGTGGTGCGCCGCATCCATCGGCGGCTGGCCATCAACAAGTGCGAAAGCCTCAACGAGTATGTGCGCTTGCTGGAGGCATCTGATGCAGAGAAATCCGCGCTCTACAGGGATCTGCTGATCGGCGTCACGCGCTTTTTCCGCGATCCCGACGCGTTCGAAGCCCTGCAGAAGAAGGTGCTCATCCCCTTGCTGGAAGCCGGGCGCGATCCGGTTCGGGTGTAGGTGGCCGGCTGCTCCACCGGTGAGGAAGCCTATTCCATCGCCATTTTGCTGGACGAGGCGCGCCACACGCTGGGCGTCAGGCGCGACATCAAGATCTTCGCCACTGACATCGACGAGAGAAGCATCGAATTCGCCGGGCAGGGCATCTACCCGGAGAGCATCCTGGCTGACGTGCCCCCGCAGCGCGTGAGCCAATATTTCCGTAAGTTGGAGGGTGGCGGTTATGCGATCCACCCCTCGCTGCGTTCCCAGATCGTCTTTGCCCGGCACGATCTCACCCAGAATGCGCCCTTCAACCGCCTCGACCTGGTCTCCTGCCGGAACATGTTCATTTACCTGAAGCCGGAAGTCCAGCAGCGTGTGCTCAACGTCTTCCACTTCGCCCTCAAGCCCGGCGGCTATCTTTTCCTCGGGGAGAGCGAGACGACCGGCGAAGACCATCACCTGTTCGAGTGTCTGGACAAGCGTCACCACCTGTTTCGTGCACGCACGGGAGTGGTGGCGGATTTCCTCCACATGCGGGAGCCGGTGCAGTCGGTGAGCCAGAAGAACGTCACCGTGCCGACTGTGCTGGGACGTCACATTCCGCGCCAGGCCATGGAATATCTGCAGGAGCTGCTGCTAGAGCGCCTGCTGCTGCCCTGCATCCTCGTCAACGAGAATCTGGATGCCCTCTATGTGAGCCGCGCGGCCACGCCTTACCTGTCCATGCACGGCCATCCGGAATTCAACCTGGCGCGGCTCATGCCGCCCGGCTGGCTGAGTTACGTGCGCAGCGGCATCAAGACCGCGCAGAAGGAAAAACGCGTGGTGACCTACAAGGTGGCATGTCAGCTTCCCGGCGAGGACATCCTGGATCTCAGCGTCGAGGTCATGCCGGGCCATCATGGTGGGTCGCCTCTCTATCTGGTGCGCATCGACAAACCCGCGACACCCAGCCCGGCGCCCGCCGCGGAATCCGGCGAGGTTTCCGACGACGCCCGCCGCCAGATCGACGAGCTAGAGCGGGAACTGGCCTTCACCCGGGAAACCCTGCAGGCGAATTTGGAAGAGCTGGAAACGTCCAACGAGGAACTGCAGTCCACCAACGAGGAACTGCTGGCGGCCAACGAGGAACTGCAATCCACCAACGAGGGGCTGCAGGCGGTCAACGAGGAACTGATGACCGTCAACGCCGAGCACAAGCTCAAGATCGACGAGCTGACGGACCTCAACGAGACCTACGACAATCTGCTGCGCAGTTCCCACGTGGGAACCGTGTTCCTGGACCGCCCCCTCTGCATCCGCCGCTTCACGCCCGCGGTGACGGCCGTCATTCCGCTCAAGGACGGGGATGTGGGACGGTCGGTGCTGGAGCTGCGGCACCACCTGAATTATCCCGAACTCGAGCAGGACCTGGGCGCGATTCTGACGGGCACGCCCGGGCTGTCCCGCGAAGTGAGCACCCGGGAAGGCCGCTGGTACCTGGCGCAGCTCACGCCCTATTTGCTCACCAGCGGCGCAACCGACGGCGTGGTCATCACCTTCACGGACATCACGGAGCTGCGCCGCTACAAGAGTCTGCTGGATGAGACCCAGGCACTGGCCCACATCGGTGGTTGGGAGCTGGATCTCACCACCCAGACCACTTACTGGATCGACGAGGTTTACCGGATCTACGGTGTGCCGCGGGAGACGCCCACCAACCTCGCCCAGGGACTCAGCCAGTATCACCCGGACGACGCGACCCGCCTGCATGAAGCCCTGCTGGAAACGGCCCGCACCGGCAAGCCCTTCGAAATGGAATGCCGGTTCCGGAGCGCGGACGGACGTGACCTCTGGGTGAGTGTCTATGGACGCCCGGTGTATGCGGGAGACAGTGTCGTGGCGCTGCGGGGGTTCATCCAGGACATCACGAACCGCAAGCTCACTGAGATCAGCCTGAGCCAGGCGCGGGAGGCGGCCGAGATGGCAGACCGGGCAAAGAGTGCCTTCCTGGCCAACATGAGTCACGAGCTGCGCACGCCCCTCAATGCCATCCTCGGGTTTTCCCAGCTCCTCCTCATGGACGAAAAACTCGATGCGGAGGAACAGGACAACGTCCGCACCATTCACCATGCCGGCGAGCTGCTTCTGGAACTGATCAACGAGCTCCTGGATCTGGCCCGGCTCGAATCGGGCAACATGCAGCTGCGTCTGGAAACCTGTTCTCTGGCAGGCATCGTGGAGGAAATCCGGCATCTGCTGGAACCGCTCGCGGAACGCAAGGGCGTGCACCTTCTGCCGCCGGAAGTGGGCGAGGCCTGGGTGGAGGCGGACCGGGGCCGCCTGCGTCAGGTGTTGCTCAATCTGATGAACAACGCCGTCAAGTTCAACCACCCCGATGGCTGGGTGCGGGTGTACCTGTCACAGGCCGAAGGCGGCCAGCTGCGCATCAATGTGGAAGACAGCGGCCCCGGCATTCCGGAGGAGAAACGGCCCTACGTCTTCCAGCAGTTCAACCGGCTGGGCGTGACGGACAGCGTCGAGGGCTCGGGCATCGGGCTTGCCCTGAGCAAGCGGCTGGTGGAGCTGATGCACGGCCGTATCGGTTTCGATACGGTGCCGGGCAAGGGCACCACCTTCTGGGTCGAACTGCCGGGTTCCCTCGCCAGCCCGGAACCGGCGGCCGCCACCCTGCGGACAGTGGCGCCAGCCGCGGGATCGGGTCTCCGCCGTGTGCTCTACGTGGGGGATAACCGGACCAACATCGCCCTGATGCGGGGCATCATCGCCCGCCTGCCGGACGTGGAGCTGGACGTGGCCGAGTCTCCCCAGCAGGCGCTGGTGCGCATTGCTGAAGAGCGGTACGACCTCATCCTGCTCGACATCCAGCTTCCGTGCGGCGATGGTTACGACCTCCTCAGGCAGATCCGCCAGATCCGTGCCGGCAGCGTCCCGCCCGTCTGGGCGATCACGGCCCAGGCCGGGCGGGAACAGGTGGAGCGGGGCAGGCAGCATTTCGACGCCTATTTCACCAAGCCGCTTGAAGTGGCGGCCTTCCTCGACGCCCTGCGCCAGCTGTTCCCCGAAATGGCAAACGCAGCGGCCGGCGCGCCCCGTGAGGCCCCTCCCGCCTAGCGCCCGCGGCGTCCCGCAGCGCGCGGGCCGCTGCGTGTGCCGCGATCCTCGCGGCCGTAAACTCGGCGGTCGCCAAAGTCGGACGGCATGGGGCCGGAGCCGGTGAGCCGGCGGCTGCCCAAGCCATGGCCGGCGCGCTCCCGTTCGGGGTGGGCAGGGCGGTTGCCGATGGCATCGGCAGCGCGCCGGTGTTCTGGTCTTTGGCGCGTGTCGCGGGCATAGCCTGGCTCGCGCCTTGCGCCAGTGCGTCCGTCTCCTGCGCGTCTTGAGCCCTCGCGCCCCCCGTCGCGTCTGAACGTTCCGTCCGGGCTGCGCCGGGGGCCGGGGCGTGGGCCTCCCGGGCGTTCCGCCCGGGGCTGCGGTTCCAGGCCGGGAATGGCGGCGATGGCCAGAGGCGCGCCGGTGAAGCGCTCGATCTCGCGAATCATGCGCCGCTCCTCGGGCGTGGCCAGGGTGATGGCCACGCCGCTGCGTCCCGCGCGGCCGGTGCGGCCGATGCGGTGCACGTAGTCTTCCGCCTGGCGCGGCGGCTCGAAGTTGATCACGTGGCTGATGCCGGCCACGTCGATGCCCCGCGCCGCCACGTCGGTGGCCACCAGGATCCGGGTGGCGCCGCGCCGCAGCTCATCCAGGGTGCGGTTGCGCTCCCGCTGCTGCATGTCGCCGTGCAGGGCGGCGCTGGCGAAGCCCTGCTCGCGCAGCCGGCCCGACAGTTCCTCCGCCCCCCGTTTGGTGCCGATGAACACCACGGCC
>JBBFMG010000150.1:0-5763 GCA_037478575.1 Burkholderiales bacterium
ACCGGCCAGTCGTGGGCGTGGTGGGGCGAGAGGCGGTTGGCCCGGCCCTGCCAGTCGCGAGTGGATTGGACCAGGGGCTCGAGGGGCCAGTCGGCAGGCAGCGGCCCGGGCCCCACCAGCGCCAGGAGGTCCGGGTGTTCGCCTTCCACCTCCACGAAGTCGGGCGTCCGGTCGAGGCCCAGCAAGGCGGTGATTTCGGCATCCGCCGCACCCTCCAGCAGGCGGGCCTGCCAGCCCAGTGCGGCGGCGGCGAAGCGCAGGGCGGCGAGGGCATGGCCCGCGTCATGCTGGCAGTAGCGGAAGGCCCGCTCGCCGTATTTCCACGCCTCGCGCCAGGGAATGGCGGACAGGCCCACCAGGAAACACCCCGGCGGCAGCAGGGCGGCGTTTGCCGCGAGGACGGCGCGGCGTTCCAGGAGATGGTCGCGGCTCAGATAGTGGTAGACCCCATCGGCCAGGCCCGGGCAGTCCTGCAGGACCAGATAGCCCTCGGTGGGATGCAGGTTGCCGCTGGAAGGATTGCAGCGCAGGGCCCAGCGGGTGCCACCGTAGGCCTTCCAGGCAGCGAGCCCAAGGGCAAGCTCCAGCAGGGCCGCCACGCTCTCGATGCCCAGGGGCCGGGGCGCCACGGCACCCGGCCGGAACAGCTCACCCCAGGTAGTGGCGGGATGATCGGGCGCAAGCAGGGGCAGTTCGATGGAGGAGGCGCCCGCGAAGTGGCGGAAGGGGTCGGGCTGGGTGGCCCAGTCGAGTCTGCCGGGCCCGGCGGCATAGCGCTGGAGATGGTGCTTGCTGCGTTCGTGGTAGGCGAGCACGGTGGCAGGGTTGGTGGTCATGGGCATGGCAGGCAAGGCCTCACCTTACCACGTCCCCATGTCAACGATGCAGGACGGCGGTAGCATGGCAGGAAGGCGTGGAGGGGCAAGTCCGATGAAACCCGTCCTGGATATCGTATTCGGTCTGACACGGCTGAAGAAGCCCGTGGCCCTGGCCCTGGGCCTGCTCCTGTTCGCCCTGATCGCCCTGCTGGACGCCTTTGCGCCCGCGGCCCTCAGCGCCCATTCCCTGTTCCTGTTGCCCATCGTGCTGGTGGCCTGGAACGTGGGAGCGGCCTGGGCCGCTGGCTTCGCCGTGGCTGCAGGGACGGTCTCAGTGCTGGGCGGGCTTGCCTTCGGTCACCCCTATGCCAGCGCCAGCCTGCTCATCCTGAGTGCCCTGTTGCGCACCGGGGTCTATCTGCTGGTGGCGCTCGCCATCGCCAAGCTGATGCGTCGCCTCTACGACCAGGAATGTGCCCTGTCGCGGACGGATTTCCTCACGGGGCTGCCCAACCGCTACGCCTTCTACGACGTGGTGGGGTGGGAGCTGGAACGCCAGCGCCGCTACGGCGGGCCGCTGTCCGTGATCTATTTGGACTGCGACAACTTCAAGCAGGTCAATGACCGGCTGGGCCACAGTGCCGGCGATGCGCTGCTCAAGACGGTGGCGCAGGAAATCAGCCGCAACCTGCGCAGCACCGATTTGCCCGCCCGGCTGGGTGGGGACGAGTACGCCGTGCTTCTGCCCCAGACGGGCGGCGAGGCGGCCCTGCGCGTGGCGGAAACCCTGCAGGAGGCTTTGAATGCGGCCATGCGGGCCCATGGCTGGGAAGTGACCTTCAGCATCGGGGTGGCTGCCTGCGAGGTGCCGCCGCGCGACGTGGACGCCCTGATCGAGCTGGCCGACCGGCTCATGTACCAGGCCAAGCAGGGCGGCAAGAACCGCATCGCCTATGCTGCCCATTGCGAACCGGCCTAGGGCCGGCCCCCGGGAAGACAGCGGATAAGGCCCGGGCTACATGAGCTGCCAGGTGCCCGTGCCGTCGCGGCAGGCCGTGCCCCGGGTCACCACGCGGCGCCCCTCAAGGATGCGCTCGGTGGTGAACTCGCGGCAGTCGCGCCCTTCCAGCCGGAAGTTGCGGGTAGGCACGACGGCATACTCCACGCCGGTATTGGGGTTCACCCACACCACCCGCCGTCCGGGCGGCGCGAGTTCCAGGGTGTGGCCGATACAGGCGCGGTCTGCCTCGTCCAGGTCGCGTCCAATCTGGGCGCCGAGCACCGCGCCCAGGACGGTGCCCACCACAATGGCCACGGCGCGGCCCTCGCCCTGTCCCACCTGGGAGCCGATGGCACCCCCCACCACGCCGCCGAGCACCGCTCCCACCGCTGCATAATTGCAGCGGCCCACCAGCACGCCATAGTCCTTCGGCCATTTTTTGCCGGCGTAGCCGATGTAATAGGGATCATGCTTCTTGCGCCAGCCGTGGGCGGGGGCATGGGCGGGCGGGTCGGCCCAGCCGGGGGATGGCAGCAGACTCGCGCTCATGACGATGAGCAGGAACAGGGTGCGCAGGCGGATCGGCATGGGCTATCCTTTCGTCATCGGAGGACGGGGCCATTTTAGCCCGCCGCAGCCCGGTGCGTTGAATGAACCTTTCGTCAGGTCGCGACGCCGGAGCGTATCATGGCGCGGTTCCCCCTCCGGGCTGCACGTCCTGCGTGAAAGGAAAACCATGCGCATCCTGCTGGCCGATGACCATTCCCTGTTTCGCGAAGGTCTGCTGTACGTGCTCAAGGATCTGGGCACCGATCCGGACGTGGTGCAGGCTGCCGATTATCCGGGTGCACTGGAGGCGGCGGAACGGAATCCCGATCTGGATCTCGCCTTGCTGGATCTCAACATGCCCGGTATGGCCGGGCTCACCGGCGTACGCACCTTCCGCAGCCGCTTTCCCCTGATTCCCGTGATCGTGCTGTCAGCGAGCGAATCGCCGGAAGACGTGAGACGGGCACTCGACGCGGGGGTGCTGGGCTATATCCCCAAATCCTCCACCGCTCAGGTGATGCTGAGTGCCATCCAGCTGGTGCTGGCTGGCGGTGTCTATTTGCCCACCCTGCTTCTGGGCCACGAGGGCACCCCCCAGGA
Organism: Burkholderiales bacterium; assembly: GCA_037478575.1. Lineage (GTDB taxonomy): Bacteria > Pseudomonadota > Gammaproteobacteria > Burkholderiales > Thiobacteraceae > Thiobacter. Next base: position 2,968 of record JBBFMG010000150.1, read on the forward strand.
GAGCCCGCCGCGCCAGGCGGCACCCGGCCGGCGCGGCACCCGCGGTCTGACGGAACGCCAGCTTCAGGTGCTGGCGCTGCTTGCCGAGGGCAAGCCCAACAAGGTGATCGCCCGCGCCCTGGACATCAGCGAGGGCACCGTGAAGATCCACCTGGCGGCGATCTTTCAGGCTCTGGGCGTGAGAAACCGCACCGAGGCGGTGATTGCCGCCCAGGAAATGGATCTCTCGCCTTACCGTCTCACGGGGTGAGCGGGTCGCTGCGCGGGCGTGCTTCGGGCCGCGGCCGGCGCCTGGCGTTCCTGATGGTTCACCGCCGCGATCAGGGCGAGGGACAGCGCCCGCGCCTGTTCGATGCTGAGATGGATGTCCGGCCCCAAACCCGCGCCCACACTCAGGCGCACGCCACTGCCGGCGCCCGAGGGGTCGGCTTCGACACGTACCGGCGTGTGCAGGATGGTCGGCGTCATTTTCATGGCACTCCCCTTGCGTATGGCGATGTCGCAATTTGAACGCAGCAAGGTTACCGGGGGGTGACGCCGGCGGGAGTCCGGCATTCGCCATATGGCGAAAGCCATAGACGCAAAAAAGCCAGGCAGCGCCTGGCTTTTTTGACGGGTGAGGCCGCTGTTTCAGGAGGTGATGCGGCGACGGTATTCGTGGGTGCGGGTGTCGATTTCGATCTTGTCCCCGCTCTCGCAGAAGAGGGGCACCTGGATCTCGAAGCCGGTGGCCAGCCGGGCGGGCTTCATTACCTTGCCCGAGGTGTCGCCCCGCACCGCCGGTTCGGTGGTGATTTCGCGCACCACGGTGGTGGGCAGTTCCACGGAAATGGCCTTGCCGTTGAAGAACACCACCTCCACCGGCATGCCGTCCTCGAGGTAGTGGATGGCATCGCCCATGTTGTCCGCCTCCACCTCGTACTGCTCGAAGTTCTCGTCCATGAACACGTACATGGGGTCGGCGAAGTAGGAGTAGGTGGCGGGCTTGCGGTCGAGCACCACCACGTCGAACTTGTCATCGGCCTTGTACACCGTTTCGGCTGCGGCGCCGGTGAGCAGGTTCTTCAGTTTCAGTTTCACCACTGCGGCATTGCGGCCGGAGCGGTTGTATTCGGCCTTCTGGACGACCATCGGATCCTTGCCGATCATCACCACATTGCCTGCGCGGAGTTCCTGTGCGGTTTTCATAAGCTGTCTCGATACCTGGACTGGTTCAAAAAACCTTGAATTATAACCTGTTCTCGCAAAATTGCAGCAGACGCTGCGCCAGGCTCGGCTGGCGGCCCAGGTGCCCGGCCCAGTATTGGGCGTGGCCCAAGAGGCTGGCCTCGTGGGCCAGGCAGGCCTGCCAGGCGCCGGCTGCCCCCGTCTGCCGGTTCCACGCCTGCCACAGGGCCGTGAGGGCGGCAGCGGCTGCGGGTGCAAGACCGGCGACATAGACGGCCAGAAAGGCATTAAGTTTCCACCAGTGCACCTCATCGTCCTGGGGGTAGATATGCCAGGCGAAAGGGCGCGCCGCCCACTGGGCGCGCACGAAGGAGTCCTCACCGCGCACGAAGTTGAAATCGCAGGCCCACAGCAGCCGGTCGTATTCGTCCTGGGGCAGGAAGGGCAGCACATGGAGCGTAAGGTGGTCGCGGCACAGGGTGCGGCCGGGAGCGAGGGGCTCACCGAGGGCCGCCGCCACCTGGGGCAAAAGCCGCCCCTCCGGTACCAGGCAGCGGACGGGGTGCGGACCCCGGCGCCACACATCGAGCAGTTCCGCTACCGCGGCATTCTCATAGGCGAACAGGGAGATGCGCCGCTCGCCGGCCTCCCGCGGCGGCACGCCCAGGGCCTGCCAGAAGGCGGCCTCGGCCGCGGGGTCAGCCTGAAAGGCCGCGCGGCGCTCCAGGAGACCCGCTTCCCGCAACAGTCCCCCGGTGTGCGGCCCGAACCCCGGAAAAAAGAAATGCTTGACCAGGGGCAGCCGGGGATGGGGGGAGGTCAGGGCATGATGACGCGGCACCCAGTCCTCGGCGCTCAGGTACTCCAGGTTGATCCACAGGGGCGGGGGCGTGCAGCGCGCCATGGCCGCGACGAAGGATTCGGGCAGATGGCAGGCGAAGGCCTCGATCACCACCTGGTGGGGGCGCACCGCGGGGAAAGGCTCGGGCCAGTGGCGCACGTCCACGCCGGCCACCCGCTGCTCGGGCACTTCGGCGCGGACGGCGGGCACGAGACGCGCCAGCACCGCCGGCTGGTCGATCCAGAGGCGCACCTCGAATCCGTATTCACCGGCGAGCTGCCGGGCCAGACGCCAGCAGACGCCGGCGTCGCCGAAGTTGTCGATGACGGTGCAGAAGATGTCCCAGCTCTGGCACGGCATGGCTTGCATGCTAGCGGAGACGGGCGCGCCCTGCACCTGCAGGCGGCAGGGAAATCCGGGATAATGCGCCCATGCACCTGCTGGCCTTCGACACCTCCACCGAGTACCTTTCCGTCGCCCTGCGCTCGCGGGGCGAGACCCTGAGCCGCGATCTGCGCGCGGGCCAGCAGCATTCGGATCTGCTCCTGCCGCTGGTGCGCGAGCTGCTGGCGGAAGCAGGTCTGGCCCTGGGCCAGCTCGACTGCATCGCCTTTGGTCAGGGTCCCGGCACCTTCACCGGCCTGCGCATCGGCTGCGGGGTTGCCCAGGGGCTGGCCTTCGGTGCCGGTCTGCCCCTGGCGCCGGTGTCCACCCTGCTGGCCCTGGCGGCGGGCAGCCGCGCGCCGCGCGTGATCGCCTGCCTCGATGCCCGCATGGGTGAGATCTAT
>JBBFMG010000151.1:0-5693 GCA_037478575.1 Burkholderiales bacterium
CATGCGCCGGCCGCCACGCCCGCGCCCAGCAGCGCCGCAATGGCCCACAGCCAGCCCGGCACGCTGCGCACGGCGCGCGCCGCCGGCGTATCCCTTGCCGCGAGGGCCACGTGGCGGGCCTCCACCCGTTGGCGGCCCTCACCGTAGACCAGCATCAGGGCCTTGTGGGCGAGTACGTTGACGAGGCGGGGCGTACCACCACTGGCGCGGTGCAGGAGCGCCAGCGCCCGCCGGCTGAAAAGGGGCGCGCCGCCATAGCCCGCCACCGACAGGCGGTGGGCCACGTAGTACTCCGTTTCCTGCCGGGACAGGGGAGCGAGCCGGTAGGCGAAGGTGATGCGGCTGTTGAGCTGGCGCAGGTCATGGCCGGCGAGCCGCTCGTCCAGCTCGGGCTGGCCGAACAGCACCACCTGCAGGAGCTTGCGTTTCTCCGTTTCCAGGTTGGAGAGCAGACGCAGTGCCTCCAGACTTTCCCGGGGCATGGCCTGCACTTCGTCCAGGCACACGACCACCTTGCGGCCGGCCCGCGCGAAGCCCAGCAGCGCCTGGGTCACGGCCTTGAGGGCCTGGTGCTGGTCCGCCTCTGGCGGCAGTTTGACGCCCAGCTCCTCGGCGAGGGCAAACAGGAGTGTGCGCGGCTCCAGGTAGGGATTGGGCAGGTAGGCGCTCACGAAGCCTTCCCCAAGACTCGCCAGGAACTTGCGGCACAGCAGGGTCTTGCCGGTGCCCACCTCGCCGGTGATCTTGATGAAGCCCTCGCCGTTTTTCACGGCCACCAAAAGCGTGTTGAGGGCTTCCTGGAAGGGGCGGGAGGCAAAGGAGAAGGCCGTATCGGGTGTGATGCCGAAGGGCGCTTCGCGCAGGCCGAAGTGCTTGAGATACATGTCGCCGATGGTAGCAGATGCCCGCCCGCCGGGCGGTGCGCCTCACTGGGCCGGCCGCGTCATGCGCTCGATGTTGCGCTGGCTTTCGAGGATGTTCTGCGCCCAGGTTTCTCCGCCCCTGACCACGGTGGCCTTGAGCAGGATCACCAGTTCCGATTTCTGGTTCCTGCGGTTGCGATTTTTGAACAGCTCGCCCAGGACCGGCACCTCGCCCACGCCCGGCACCTGCACCCGGTCGTCGGTGGAGGAGGATTTCATCAGACCGCCGATGGCCACCACCTGGCCGTCCCGGGCCCGGATGATGCTGTCGGTCTCGCTCACCGTGCTCGACGCGAGGGGGAGCTTGAGCTGGCCCGCCGTGCCCAGGTCGATGTTTTTTTCGTTGGTGGTGACCTTGCTCACCGCCGGATGGATGTGCAGGGTGATGTTTTCTTCATCGTCGATCTGGGGCGTGACGTCCAACACGATACCCGAGAAGAAGGGCTGCAGGGTCACGTTGGGGGTGGTGGTGGTGGACGTGCCCGTGGTGGTGGTGGTGCTCACATTGGTGACGAAGAAATCGTCGGTCCCCACCTTGAGCACGGCCTTCTGGTTGTTGAGCGTGGCGATGCGGGGACTGGACAGCACGTGCACCGCGCCCTGGGTTTCCAGGAACTGCATGAGGGCGGCGAAGCTGCCGGTCTGGAAGGCGATGCCAAACAGCCCGCTCGCGCTGCGGCCGGCCGACTGCAGGCCAATGCCCAGGGTATTGCCGATGGTGGCGGCCGTGGCGGTGGGCGGCGGCAGGAGGCCGCCCGCCGGAATGGGCAGATTGCCCGCATCCGCCCCCACCGAGAAGCGGTGGCGACCCAGACTGTCGAAGGCCGCCCAGTTGATGCCCGACTGGAATTCGTCGTTGAGGGCCACCTCGATGATCTTGGCTTCCAGGATCACCTGCCGGTCCACCGCACCCTGGGTGGCACGCAGATACTGCTCCACCGCGCGCAGTTCGTTGGGCAGGGCGCGCACCACGATCACCCCGGACTGGGGGCTCACCACCACACTGCGGCCCCCTTCGCTGCCGACGATGGCCTTCACGGCATCGGTGAGCTCGGTCCAGAAATTGGCGTCGGAATGGGTGGACACGCGCGTGCTCTGGATGGTTTCGGTGCTGGTGCCGGGCTGGGTCACCGGCGCGCCCACCGTGCCGGGCACGGCCGCGCGCGGCGCGTCACTCACTGAGCCCGACACTACGCGCACGTCGGAAGAGCCCTTGCGCGTCGCGGTCAGGTAATTCACCTGGAACACGCGGGTCTGCATGGTGAGGGGCTGGACGAAGATGCGGTTGCCGTCGATGCGGTAGTCGTAGCCGTACAGTTCGCGGATGGCGTCCAGTGCCTCCTTCACCGTGACATCCTTGAGATTCACGGAAATGCTGCCGCTCACCTCGGGGTGCACCAGCATGCTGTAGCGCGTGCCGTGCACGATGCCCATGAACACCTGGTTGGCAGGCGCGTTGTTGACCACCAGATCGAAGCGCGGCTCCACGCTGCGGGGCGGCGGCACCTCCAGCTTGAGGGGCGGAATCAGCGCCTCCGTCACCTGCGCAGGGGCGGCGGGTTTCGCCGCCTGGGCCCCCTGGGCGAGGGCGGCGTCGATCTGCTCCAGGGTCGTGGGTTTGCGTTCCGGCGCTGCGGCACAGGCTGCCAGCAGCAGGGGGAACAGGGCGTAAAGCGTCTTCTTCATGGTTGCGCCTTCCTCGATGCCGGGGCATCGTTTCGCTTCTTCCCGACGGCTGCGGGCCGGCTGGACACCGGCCGCTTCTCCACGTCGGCAAACAGTTTCAACACTTCAGTTCCGTCGGGGCCCTTCAGCACCACCTCGCCCTCGCTGATGCGCACCACACGGGCCTCTCCCAGGCGGCTGCCCACGGTGACTTCCCGGCCGTCCACCAGCGCGGTGCGCTTGCCGGGCGCGATGCGGATCATCTGCACGCGCGGCCCGGCAGCCGGCGCGAGCATGCCCTCGCCTTCAGCCGCGCCGCCCACGGCCGGCCGGGTGGGATCGGGCAGCCCGGCGGCCAGCGCGGCGGGCAGCGTCAGCAGGAGCATGATCATCAGACGGACAGCCATGGTTTGTCCGGGCTCAGGGTGTACAGGATGAGGGTGAGGCGCGAGCGGGGATATTCCACGACACTCAACTTCGCACCGCCCCACAACAGCCGCCAGGGCGCGGCCTCGATGGATTCGGCATAGGCCAGCAGGTCGGGATAGGTGCCCTCCACCGTGATCTCCACGCCCTGGCGATAGAGGAGCGGCACGGCCGCCTTGCCGCCGGCCTCAGCTTCGACCGGCCGCCCATCGGCGCCGATGCCGGTGGCCGGCAGGCTCTTCAGGGCGATCAGCCGCACCGCCTGGTGGCGCGCCAGCAGATCGCGCAGCACATCGGCCATGCGCTCCGCACTCACCAGCCCCTGCTGAAAGGCGGCCAGACGCTCCTCCAGCTCGGCACTGCGGGCCTTGAGCGCCGCCAGCCGCGCGGTGAGCTCGGCATCCGGATCGCGGGCGCGGTCGCGCACCAACACCTGCACCTGCATGCGCGTGGCCTCCATGCGGGTTGCGTGATCCTGCAGCGTCTGCAGCAGGGCCTTGCGTTTGGCCGTGAGGGGATCCAGCACCAGGGTGCTGACCATCATCACCAGCGCCAGCGCGGCGGCGGCAAACACCAGCAGCCGCTCCCGCAGGCTGCGCGCGTCGATGACTTCCGCCCAGCGTGCCAGAGTCTGCTTCATGGCGCCTCCCCGGGCGCGCCCGACCGCAGCTGGAATTCGACGAAGGCCGGCGGGGCGTCCCCCTCCTTGACCTTGGGCCGCTCGATCATCAGGCTGGCGAAGGAGCGGCCGCGAAACGCGTCGTCACGCCCCAGGCGCCGCAGATAGTCTGGCAAGAGATCGGCACGCAGGGCGCGGCCGGCGAGCGTCATGTCCCGTCCCGAGAGCTCGAAGCCGGTGAGCCACAGGCCCTCCAGATGCTGGCGCGCCAGTGCGCGCAGATACGCGCCCGCGCCCACGCTTTCCCCCAGCAGACCCTTTTCCAGCAGGGCCAACACGGCCTGCCGTGTTTCCAGCGCCTGCTGGGCCTGCTGGACCTCCGCTTCCAGCCTGGCACTGGGTTTGCGCGCCGCGAGCTGGCTGCGCGCTTCGGCGAGGCGGGCCTCTTCCGCCTTGAGGCGTGCCTCGCTGCGTCGCACTTCTTCCTGCAGCCGGGCCACCTGCCAGCTGGCGAAGGCCGAAACGAGCACCAGGCCCAGGCCGATGACTGCCAGCGCCTGCACCATGGTGCGCGCGGAAAAGATCTTCTCCTGCTTGAGGAAGATCGGGTTGAACAGGTTGATCTGCTGACTCATAGGGCCTTCGCCTCGTGCCGCAGGCTTGCGCCCAGGGGCAGGAAGAAGCGGTACTGGTTCTCCACGTCCGTGAGCGCCGGCACCCGGGAAAAATCGAACACCTCGGCGAGATCCAGCAGGTTCACCGGTAGGTAGAGATTGGCGGCGAGGTGGTCGCGCAGGGCCCCGGCCGCCGGCATGGGCGCGAGCCACAGCTGTGCCACCGCCACGAAGGCGAACTGACGCTCGACGTAATCCAGGGAGCGCTGCACCTCCAGCGTGACGCGCTCGAAGTGGTTCTCGCGCAAGCCGCCGGCCTCGAGCAAATCCCCAAGCGTGACATTCAGATGGCGGGAGAGATAAAGCTCACCCTCGAAACTCACCGTGAGCAGCCCGCCCTGCTCCGTAAAGCACAGCATGGCCACACCGCGGCCCGGCTGCGCCACCAGACTGGCCACGTTGCGGCTGGCCATTTCCGGAATGTCGATCACCTGGAGCGGAATGCCGGCCTCCTGACAGCGGGCAATGTGAGCGGCGATCAACTCGTTGCGCGCCGCCACCGCGTAGAGGGAATGGCCACGCGCCGGCGCGTTGGGATCGGGCGGGATGTCCAGCACGTCGATGGTGGCATCGTCGATGTGGTAGTCGAGCATGTCCTTCACCCGCCAGCGCACGGCGGCCTTGAGCTCCTCGGGCGGCACCCCCGGCGCCTCCACCACCAGCATCTGGTATTCGGTGAGATCGAGCAGCAGGCTCACCCGGTAATCGGCAAGCCGCATCTCCCTGGCCGCCCGCGCCAGGGAAGCCGCGTCGTCACGCCGCGCGGCGACGCTGCCGCAAACGGTCACCAGCGGCTTGGCCCCGCTGCGCGGCTCGCTGTGGGCGAGCAGCAACCCCTCGGCGCTCCAGGCCATGGCCATCCACCCCGATTTGTTTTTTCTTTTCCAGCCGAACGCCATGGGCGCGCCCAATTCTTGAAATGACTCGAAATTAACGAAATAACTACTTGTTGTCAAATTGATTTCTGGCCGCCCCGTCAGCCTGTGGGAGGCGCTTTGGCGGCGACCCTCGGCGCTGCCATCCCGATCGCGGCTAAAGCCCCTCCCACAGGGCATTGGCCCGGCCTGACTGTGGGAGGCGCTTCAGCGGCGACCTTCAGCACCCCATGCCAATCGCGGCTGAAGCCCCTCCCACATCGCCCCCTCCCCCTCGATGGGGGCTCAGGAATGGTGGGAGGCGCTTTAGCGGCGACCCTCGGCGCTGCCAAGCTGATCGCGGCCGAAGCCGCTCCCACAGAACAGGGTCCCCGTCAGCCTGTGGGAGGCGCTTTGGCGGCCACCTTCGGCGCTGCGACGCTGATCGCGGCTGAAGCCGCTCCCACAGAGCATCGCCGCCGCTCAGACTGTGGGAGGCGCTTCAGCGGCGACCTTCGGCGCTACCATCCCG
>JBBFMG010000152.1:0-5630 GCA_037478575.1 Burkholderiales bacterium
ACCTTGGGCACGGCGGAGGACCGGGCCCGGCACCGGGCGCGCCTCATCCATTACCTGGAACGGCACCAGGACGCGCTCCCCGGCGATGAGCACCGTGGCCATGTCCAGATGCATGCCAAGCGCCCCCATGACGGCGAAGATGAAGAACAGGGGCGCGAGATTGGGAATCAGGGCGATGAAGCCGCCCCGCCAGGAACGGAACGCCAGGGACAGTAGCAGGAAGATGGTGACGAAGGCGAACAGGAAGCTGTTGATCTGGCCGGACAGCAAAAGCTCGTTCTGGTCCGCGAACAGCCGCCCCCAGCCGCCGATGTCCCAGCGCAGGTCGTCCAGCCGGCGCCGTTCCAGCTCGGCACGGACACGCTGGATTACCCCATCGATGGCCACGGCGCCATGCACGTTGAGATTCATGGCGATGCGCGTGCGGCGGAATTCGCGGTTGACCACTTCCTCCAGGTCCCGCCCGTCGTAGATGAGGAGCAGCTGGGACAGGGCGCGGTCGCCGTCGGGCAGGCGCCGGAAGCGGGGATCCTCGCCATGGAAGGCCCAGTTCATCTCCTCCACCAGATCCACCATGGAGAAGGTGCGGTCCACTTCCGGCTGCTTCTCCAGCCAGGTCTGGAAGTCCTTCAGGCGCCTGAGCACCTCCACCCGCTTGAAGCCATCCCGCTTTGGCGCGTCGAACACCACCTCGAGGCCCACCACCCCGGAAAGCTTGTCCTCGGCAATCCGGGTGGAGACGGACAGGGGGTGACTCGGGGCGAAGAACTTGAAGAGGTCCGATTCCGGCGTGACCTTGAGCACCAGGGGCACGGCTGCGGCCACCAGCAGTGCCAGCGCGACCACCACGCCCCCTGCGTGGCGCATGGAGAATTTTGCGATTTGGAAGGCGATCCTGTCGGTGACGGACAGCACCGTCTTGTGGCTGGGCCAGGGACCCCGGTCGAAGCGCACCAGAAGCGGCGGCACGAGATGGAACACCACGACATAGATCACTAGCACCCCCACGGCACCGATCATGGCGTAGTTCTGGATGGGGGGAATGGAGGTGTAGTAGAGGCTGCCGATGCCCGCCATGGTGGTGAGCACGTTGAACAGGGCGGCCAGGTGCACCTCCCGGCGCGCCCAGAGCACCCGTTGCGGACGGCGCATGCCCCGCTCCCGGGCGCGGGCCAGAGCGGCGTAGAAATGGATGAGAGCGGTGGCGCTGTAGGCGGCGAGCAGCGGCGGCACCATGGCCGTGACCAGGGTGTAGGGTTTGCCCAGATACACTGCCATGGCCACGGTGCTGCTCATGGTGGTCATCAGGGTCACCGCACCGATCAGCACCGGCGCAAGCCGCCCCACCACCCAGTAGAGCAGGAGCAGCGACAGGCCCATCACAATGGGCAGCAGTGCCGTGGTGTCCACCAGCATGGAGCGCAGCTCCGCCGCGTCCAGGGGCACGGTGCCGGCCACCGCCACCAGCCGGTCGCGCAGGCCCGCCTCCCTGACGGCCTCATATACCGCGGTTTCCAGGGCCTGGCGCTGGCGGCTTTCCGTGAGGGGCCTGGGGCGCACCAGGATGGCCAGGGCCGAGCCATCCTTGGCGGCCAGCAGCCCGGGGGCGAAACGGTCCTCCAGCACCCGGCGGCGCAGTGCCTCCGGACTCTGATGATCCAGCGCCGCGGGATCCACCAGCCTTTCCACGGTGAATCCATCCTCGGTGCCGGCGATGTGATCCACCGTGGTGACGGCGAACACTCGGTCCACCAGGGGATGGCGGGCCAGGCGCTCGGCCACCGCGTGCTGGCGCCGCAGGAAATCCGGGTCAAACAGGTCGTCGCCCTGGAACACGGCGACCAGACTCTCGTCTTCCGGGAATTCCTGGCGCAGGCTTTTTTCCAGCAGCGTGGCCGGCGCTTCCGGCGGGAAATAGAGCTCGGGCGCGTTGTTGAATTCGATGCGGGTGGCGATGATCCACAGCGCCACCAGATTGACGGCGGCCAGCAGCGCCGCCGCCAGCCACCAGGGCAGCAGAAAGCGCTGCAGGCGGTCTAGTAGCGGACCTGCCACCCGATCACCACCAGGTCGTGGTCGCGGTGGAAGCCGCCCACGCCCTTGTCATCCCCGCCGTAGAAATGGCCCGCGAGGTAGAACTCGTGGGGTTCGAAGCCACGGTAGGTGAGCTTGGGGCTTACGTAGTTGTCGCGATGATTGAGGCCGGCCAGCCAGCGCAGGTTGAAGCGCCACCGGTCGCCGGCGAAGGGATGTTCCACTTCACCGGTCAGCGCGTTGAAGGTTCTGCGCTCCAGCAGGGCCTCCCCGGTGGACAGGCGGTGGCTGGCGAGCTGCAGCGTCACCCGGGTGTCCCGGTCCCCCGGGAAGAACTCCACGCCTGCCACCACGTCGGTGGACGGCACCAGGCGATATTGGAAAGCGGTGGTGGTCACGGGGGTGTCGGAGGTGCGCGCCGCCTCCAGGCGGAAGGTGGCGCCGCCCCACTGGAACTCCCCTTCCAGTCCCGCCACGGTGGCCACGGGGTGCACTGCGGTGAAGGTAGGCAAATTCGGCGCAAAATTGTTGAAGCGGTAGTAGGGCAGGGACTGGCGTGCCCGCTGCAGGGAAATGCCCCAGTCGAAGCCACCGCCAGTGCGGGTCAGGCGCAGGCCCCCACCGCCCGCGCCGTGTTTGTCCTCGCCGAAGGTGGCATTCTGCACCAGGCTTGGGGGCAGCAGCGCCGGATCCACCCCGAGGATGCGGCCGCGCCGGCGGTCCACCGGGTGCCAGACGCTCTCCCAGGGGGGCAGCTCGGCGGGCTGGAACACCGGCACCCACACCGCGTCCAGCTTGTAGTCGTCCAGGGTCTTCTCCACGCGCAGGGCGCCCACGCTCCGGCGGCGCTGGGCAAGGGGATCGAGATTGAAGCGGTTGAGATCCACCCGGGAGAGCCGATCGGTCGGCGGAATCTCGTCCGTGCGTCCCCACAGGATGTTCTGGGCGCCCAGGGTCAGGCGCAGCCCCTCGCCCCGGTAGCGCACGAAGGTTTCACCCGTGTCGGCGCGCAGGCGGTCGGCATTGGGGTCGCTTTGCAGGTATCCATCCACCCGGAGGGCGGCCTGCCACTCCCAGGCACGGGAGGGCTGCCAGTTCACGGCTGCGGTCAGATGTCCGTAATACTGGCTGGCGGGCGCGGCCCCGTCGAGGAAGCCGCCTGCTTCCAGCTGGGCCCGCTCCAGCTTCAGCTGGGGGCCGGCGTCCCGCGTCTTCTTCGCGGATCGGCTCTTGCGGACGGGCGCGGTGTCTTCGCCGTCGTCAGCGGGCGCAGCCACCGCCGTCACGGCCAGCGCTGCCGCCAGGGCGGCGCACAGCACACGGGGGGTCTTCATGGGCTCCTCCTTTCCCTCAGGGGCGGTAGTCTTCTTCCAGGCTTTCGTCTTCCAGCACTTCGGTGGTGAACAGCCGGGCAGGCAGGCGCCGGTTGTACTGGATCTTCTCGACCGTGAGCCGGGTGGCGTTGCCGGTGGTGAGATCGGTCATGGTGCTGTCGGTGACGGTCCAGAAACCCGAAATCCGGCGGAAGGCGGCCACCGTCAGCCGCTTGCTGGGTTCCTGTTCGTTCTTTTCGTAGAAATCCACCCGCAGGGCGAGCAGGGTGTTGGGATCGATAAAGCTCACGCGTTTGAGATAGGCGGAATTGCCGGCTTCGGCGGGGATGCTTTCCAGCACCTCGCAGACGATGCCGTTGACGGTCTCCCTGCCGAGGATGCGGTGACGGTCCTGGTGGACTTTTCGTTCCCGCAGGTCCTCGTAGTAATACTCGGAATTGACGAAGCGGCCGCCCTTGCGGTTGGAGGCGATGCGGCGCACCCGCTCCATGGCGGGCAGATAGATCCACTGGTCGCTTTCCCCGTTCTTGTGGTCCAGGGTGAGCAGCCCCGTCCCCGCGATGTCCTCGGGCTCGGTGAAGCGGATCAGCGAAGCCACCTCGCCGGGCGCCTTGTCCAGACGGTAGAGCACCATGCGCCGGTTGCGGGGGGCGCGCCCGGGCTGGGTGAGGGACATGGTGAGCACACTCACCGCATCCTGCCCGTTGGGGCGGTCATAGACCTTCTGGGCCAGGGCTTCGCCGGCCGCATCGGCCAGGGCGCGCGGGGCGGCGAGGCCCGTCAGGGCCAGACACAACAGGACACCAAGCAGGCGGCGCATCCATGCATTATGCATGGCCCATGCTTCCATGTCGATGAAAAGACAAGGGCTTGGCACCGATAGCTGACGTCGGGGATGAAGTGCTCAGCCGCCGCCCAGCAGCCGCCGGGTGATGCCTGCTTCCTCTTCCGGGCTGAAGAACCAGGGATAGAGGGAATGTTCGCCCCGGGCCTGCTCCCGCTGGCCGCCGAACTGGCGGATTTTCTCCGCCACGTAGTCCGCGGACAGAGAAAGCAGCACCGCCGGTGCCTGGGCGCGGGGGCACATGCGCTCCGGCCCGATCTGCTGGAAACCCAGGATCTTGCGGTAAAACCCCACGTGGCGGGGGTTCACCTCGATCACCGCATCCGTGTACTGGTGGATGTTGCGCCCGTAAATGTAGGCGAGATGGAACAGGGCGGCCAGCACCCGCATGGAATGAATGTCCCGGTCCGCGGCGAGCTTGATGAATTCGCCCACCCGGCGCCCCTCTGCGCGCAGCTGATCCACCTCGGCCTTGTACATCTGGTCGGCGAGCAGGCCCGCGGGAGAATCGAAACCGATGGTCAGGGTGCCGATCACCCGTTCCTGGAAGGAGGCCACCAGGGTGATGCGGTTGGCTTCGGCCTGGGCGAGGCCATCCTCCGTGGCGTAGCCTCGCCAGGAATACATCTTCTTCACCAGCAGGCTGGCGGATTCACGCCGGTCCGGCGTGCTGGCGAAGCGGATCTTGAACTTTTCCTGGCCCAGGGCGATCTGGGAGACGCCGGCCTCCTCCGCAGGCTCCGCGGACATGCGGGACAGGGGTTTGGGCGGGGCCGGCACGTCCACGATGGTGCGCGCCCACACCTCGTCCGGCAGCTTGGGGGCGGGGGGTGGGGTGCCTTCGTGGCGCCCGGGCTTGAAACGGCGGAATCCAAACATGATGTCATTATAACGGCGGCATCGTTACCGACTTGAGGAATCGTTTGGCTGGCGGGAGAGAGGCGTTTGCGCGAGAATGGGCCCTGCGCGAGATGCAACCATGGCCGAGACTTCCGCCTCCCCACGCACTGCCGTGATCGACTGGGACGCCGACCAGTCGGAATACGCCCGTTTCCTGTTGCGCGCGCGCCCGGAGATCGTGCAGGTGCTGCGGGGTGTGGCCAAAAGCCGCGAGCTCGTCACGCTCTATTTCGACCAGGGCCGGCACTTCTTTCTGACGAGCCTGCTCGCCGTCGATCCGGAGCATGACGCCCTGTTCCTGGACTGGGGGGTGGACGGGGACCTCAATCAGCGCGCGCTGGCCGCCTCCCATCTGGTGTGTGTCACCGCCCACGAGCGGGTCAAGGTCCAGTTCGCGCTGGACGGTCTCGAGCAGGTGGAATGGAACGGCCGCCCGGCCTTCCGCACGCACCTGCCCAAGGTGCTGCTCAAGCTGCAGCGGCGGGAGTACTACCGGCTGGTGTGCCCCCTGCGTGCCC
>JBBFMG010000153.1:0-5577 GCA_037478575.1 Burkholderiales bacterium
GTAGATCACGCCGCGTCCCGTGTGGTCGTGATGCAGCGTCGCCATGAAGCGGTGCTGGGACTCGAAGGGAATGACATCGGTGCGGGGCCAGGCCTCCGCCTCGAAGGCGGGATCGAGCCCCGCCTTCATGGCCAGGGTGAGCAGCGCGCCTTCCGTGGGATCGCCGGACAGGCGCCACTCGCCGCCCTCCAGATGCAGGGCGGCGTCATTGCACAGCGCGGCCACCCGGGCGGTCTCGGCCAGCACGGGCTCGCTCTCCGGCGCGATCTCACGCCCATCGGCGAGAAAGCCGCCTTCCGGCGCATAGCCCACACCCGTGACCTCGAAGACCCGTGCGGCGGTGATGAGCGCCTGCACGGTCATCTCGTTGCGGGTGAGGGTGCCCGTCTTGTCCGAGCAGATCACCGTCACGGACCCCAGGGCCTCCACCGCCGGCAGGCGCCGCACGATGGCGTTGCGTCGCGCCATGGCCTGCACCCCGATGGCCAGAGTGATGGTGATGATGGCCGGCAGGCCCTCGGGAATGGCCGCCACGGCCAGGCCCACCGCCGCCAGGAACATTTCCGGCGCCGAGAAACCGCCCAGCAGCGTGCCGTAGGCGAAAGTCGCGCCGGCGATGGCGAGGATGAGCAGCGTGAGCCAACGTCCGAACTGGGCCATGCGACGCAGCAGGGGCGTTTCCAGTGGCGCAACTTCGGCGAGCAGCTCGCTGATGCGGCCGATCTCACTGGCGGCGCCCGTGGCCACGACCACACCCACGCCCTGTCCCGAAGTCACCAGGGTGCCGGACCAGGCCATGGAACTGCGGTCCCCCAGGGGCGCGTCGGCGGCAACCGGTGCCACCTGCTTGTCCACTGCCAGGGATTCGCCCGTGAGGGTGGCCTCGTCCACCCGCAAGCCCTTCACCGAAAGCAAACGCACATCGGCGGGCACGCGGTCCCCTGCGGCGAGGAATACGATGTCGCCGGGCACCAGCTCGGCTGCGTCCATCTCCTGGCGGCGGCCGTCGCGCAGAACCTGGGCATGGGGCGAAAGCAGGCCACGGATGGCATCCAGCGCCGCTTCCGCCTTGCCTTCCTGAATGAAACCGATCAGGGCGTTGATGACCACCACGCCCAGAATCACGCCGGTATCCACCCAGTGGCCCATGAACGCCGTGACCAGGGCCGAGGCCAGCAGCACATAGATGAGGACGTTGTGGAACTGGAGCAGAAAGCGCAAAAGCGGCCCGCGTTTTTTCGGCGCGGGCAGGGCGTTGGGGCCGAAGCGGGCGCGCCGCGCTGCGGCTTCCTCGTTGCTGAGGCCTTCACGGCGGGTGAGAAGCCGGGCGAGGACGGCATCGGCAGGCAGGGCGTGCCAGGGGGGCTGGCTGTCGGGCATGGCGGGCTCCGGGCAGGTGCCATTGTCGTTGTCTGCTTGGGAATAGACCACCCCGGGGCAACGAGGTTCGTGTCCCGGGGTGGGGGGCGAGGGCCGTGCCCTCGCCGCGGAGCGACGGCAGGCGTTCAGGCGATGGAAGGCATGGCGCCGCGACGGGCCCGCCAGGCCATATTGACATCCGGCCAGTCGGCGGCTTTGTCCCAAGGCGGCGCCAGGTGCCCCTGTGGCCGACAGGGTGGAATTTCCTGGGCACCGGCCTTACCCTGCCAGAGCCTGTTCCTGCCTCGGATGCCCCATGATCGAGTTTCCCTTCGACAACAGCTATTTCCGCGACCTGCCCGGCTTCTATGTGGAATGGCAGCCGGAGCCCGTCCCCCAGCCGGCGCTGGTGTTTTTGAACGCCCCGCTGGCCGATGAACTGGGACTCGATCTCGGCGCCCTGGATTCCGCCACGCTGGCTGAGCTGTTTTCGGGCAATGCCTTGCCCCGCGGCGCGCAACCCATCGCCCAGGCCTATGCCGGGCACCAATTCGGCAATTTCTCGCCGCAGCTGGGCGATGGCCGCGCGTTGCTCATCGGCGAGGTGATCGACCGCAATGGCCAACGTCGCGACATCGCCTTCAAGGGTTCCGGCCCCACGCCGTTTTCCCGCCGCGGCGACGGCAAGGCCGCCCTCGGCCCGATGCTGCGCGAGGTCCTGGTGGGCGAGGCCATGCATGCCCTGGGCATCCCCACCACCCGGGCCCTTGCGGTGGTGGCCACGGGCGAGCCGGTCTATCGCGAGCGCATCCTGCCCGGGGCGGTGCTCACCCGGGTCGCCGCGAGCCATCTCCGCGTGGGCACCTTCCAGTATTTCTGGGCGCATGGCACACCGGAGCACGTGCAACGCCTCGCGGACTATGCCATCGCGCGTCATTATCCGGAACTCGCGACGCGGGAAGACCGCTATTTCGCGTTTCTTGCCGCGGTGGCGGAACGCCAGGCCGCGCTCATCGCGCGCTGGATGCATGTGGGCTTCATCCACGGCGTCATGAACACCGACAACATGACCATTTCCGGCGAGACCATCGACTATGGGCCCTGCGCCTTCATGGAGGCTTACGATCCCCAGGCAGTGTTCAGCTCCATCGACCATATGGGACGCTACGCCTACCGGGAGCAGCCGCCCATCGCCCGCTGGAATCTGGCACGCTTCGCCGAGACCCTGCTGCCCCTCATCAGCGACGACGAGGGTCACGCCGTGGCGCAGGCCACCCGCGTGATCGACGACTTCGTGATGCGCTACGAGCAGCACTGGCTCGCCGGGCTGCGCGCCAGGCTCGGGCTGGCCAGCGAGGCGCCGGGCGACCGCATGCTGGGCGAAACCTGGCTCGATCTGCTCGAGGCGCAACGGGTGGATTTCACTTTGGCCTTCCGCTATCTGGCCGATGCCGCGGAGGGCAGCGAGGTGCGGCTGCGGGCGCTCTTTGCCGGCCAGCCGGCTCTCGACCGGTGGCTGGAACGCTGGCGCGCCCGCTGCGCCGCCGAGGATGCCGGACGCGACGCGAAGCAGGCGGCGGCCGAGCGCGCGGCGCGCATGCGGCGGGTGAACCCCTGGATCATTCCCCGCAACCACCGGGTGGAGGAAGCGCTGGCCGCCGCGGAAGCGGGCGAGCTTGCGCCCTTCCAGCGCCTGCTCGAAGCCGTGCGTCACCCCTTCGACGAAGACCCTGCGCGGGCGCCCTTGGCCGAACCCGCACCGGCGGAATTCATGGCGGGCTTCCGCACTTTCTGCGGCACCTGAAGGCCCTCCCTCCATGGGGGAGGTCGGGGTGGGGGTGCAGGGTTGGCGCTTCAGCCCTGCGACACCAGCTTGTAGGAGGCGCTTCAGCGGCGACCAGGGGCTTGACTATAAAGTAAAGACCTGACCCTGCCTTATGACCCCCTCATCGGCATCAACAACCGCAATCTGCGCACCTTCGAAGTCAATCTCGACACCACCTTGAGCCTCCTGCCCCGCATTCCGGAGGGGCGCATCGTCGTCACCGAATCCGGCATCCTCGCCCCAGGCCACGTGCGGCTCATGCGGCAAAACGGTGTCCACGCCTTCCTCGTGGGCGAAGCCTTCATGCGCGCAGCCGACCCGGGCGCCGAACTTGCCCGGCTCTTTGCAGACCCCGGGGCGTGAACGCCCAGCTGGGGGAGTTCCTCGAGGCGATGGTGGAGCCGGCCCTGGTGCGTCTCTTCCGGGAGCGGGGGCTGGATGTGAGCGAAGTGCATCGCCGCGTCACCGCCCGGCGGGGTGGAGAGGTGCTGGAGATCGACCTACTCGTGGTGGAGGGTGACACCGCGGTGGCGGTGGAATGCAAAAGCCGCCTCACCAAAGAGGAGGTCGAGCGGCATGGGGCGCGGATGGAGGCACTCAAACGGCTGATGCCCAGGTATGCCGACATGCGCCTGCAGGGGGCGGTGGCGGGCATGGTGGTGGATGAGGATGCCGTCGAGGCGGCGCAGGCGGCGGGTCTGTGGGTGCTGGCGCAATCCGGGGACACCGTGGAGGTGCGCAACACCCCCGGCTTTACGCCGCGGGTGTGGTAGCGTAAGCCCGCTTAAGGCGACGCCCCCTCCCTGCTCCACCAGGCAAGCCTGCCCCCCCTGTCACCTATCTCCTGTAACCTGTTGCAAAAACGCAACAGCCTGTGGCGTTCCAGCCGCAAAAAGGCCATGAAAGACTTGTCACCCGCAAAGCCGGGTGGGTAGGATTGGGGCAACTTCTCGCTTCAGGAGAGGTTGACGGGGCGGGTGTGAAGCCGGCCCCGTCGAGATGCAAAACCTGACTCAACCAACAGGAGAGACTCATGAACAAGAAGCTTCTCGCACTGGCCGTGGCGGGTGCCTTCGTGGCGCCGGCGGCAATGGCCCAGAGCAACGTCACCATCGGTGGCTATATGAACTTCTCGCTGGACAGCCTGAAGGGCGCCAACGCCGCGGGTAATGACCTGACCACCAAGACCAACGTCTCCAGCAACTCCTCCAACATCTACTTCAGGGGCACGGAAGACCTGGGCAACGGGCTTTCCGCCTTCTGGCAGATCCAGACCTACTTCTCCGCCGGTGGCACGGGTAATGCCGACGCGACCTTCGGGGCCACGAAGGATGGTGTTTCCTCCGGCAACACCTATGTGGGTCTGGAAGGCAAGTCCTGGGGCAAGGTGCTCCTGGGCAAGCATGAGTCGCCCTTCAAACTGCTCTCCCGTAAGGTGGACCTGTTCAACAATCAACTGGGTGACTCCCGCAACCTGGTTGCCATGCCCAGCGGCGGTGGTGCCATGACGGTGAACAGCGGCGGCTGGGACCTGCGTCCCAACAACGTGGTTGCCTATGGCACGCCCAACTTCAGCGGCTTTTCCGCCCTCATTGCCTACGTGACCAACGTAACGTCTGGCGCGGCCCTTGATTCTCCGAGTGGCGTACCGAATGACGCGGCGGTTGATGCCTGGTCGGCGAATGCGACCTATGAGAACGGTCCGATCTATGTCGGCCTGGGTTATGAGCGCCACAATCGCAGCAAGCGCTCCACCGCTGCCGCCAATGACGAGAATGATGAAAAAGCCTGGCGGCTTGCTGCGGGCTACAACTTCGGCGACTTCAAAGTGGTGGGTCTGTACCAGCGCGAAAGCGATTTGGACGCAGGCGCGGGCAACCGCAGTGCCAAGCGCACCACCTGGGGCCTGGGTGGCGCGTACAAGCTGGGCGCCAACACCATCAAGCTCCAGTACTACAAGGCGGGCGACATCAAGAACACCAACATCGCCAATGCCGACCAGACCGGTGCCAACCTGTGGGCCCTGGGCGTGGACCATGCCCTGTCCAAGCGCACCACGGTGTACGCGGTCTATGCGCGCACCAACAACGAGCGGTTGGCCAACTACAGCGCCTTTGGTGGCGGCCATGGCGACAACCCGGGCACCGTGACGCCGCCCGACAGCAAGGACCCGAGCGGCTTCTCGCTGGGGGTGATCCACAGCTTCTGATCCGGCTCTCCGGAAGAGGTGGATGTGAGACGGGCGCCTTCGGGCGCCCGTTTTTTTGTTTTGGCCCGTTTTCGATGAAGCGGGCGGAGCCACTGGTCGGCCGGTGCGTTTCTGCCTTTACTTCTTCAGCCCCGTGCCTGGCGGGCCATGGTGGCGTAGGCGTCTTCGATGGCGCGGGCAAGGC